>JBFIID010000101.1:0-8330 GCA_041601415.1 Gammaproteobacteria bacterium | reverse complement strand
TTGAGATGCAGGAAATAACACTAACGCTCGATTACCGCAGCCTTGATCAGTTCATCCGTGAACTGGAAAGCCTGAACGGGAAAATTATTGATAAGCAGTTTGCTGAGCGGGTGATCGTCGTTGCTGTGTTGCCGGTGGATTGTGTGGCTGAACTTCAACTGCGCTATGAAATCAGGCGTCTGTAAACAAACTGCCTCTTTTCCTGCCAGGAACGATCTTGTTAGTGATTTGAAGTACGAAGTCTTTGCCCTGGGTGGTTCCACTGTGCCCTTCGACAAGCTCAGGGTGTACGGTTGTTATATATATCCCCCCCCCGCTACACTGAGCCCGTCGAAGTGTGAGCCCGTCGAAGTGTGAGCTAGTCGATGTGTGCGCCCGCGGAAGTGTGTACTCGTCGAAGTCCAGGCAACAGAACCTGATCAGATTAATAGAATCTCAGCTTAAAAAGCTTTCTCCCGCTATTTAAACTGTATCGCACACATGGTCAGATCATCCTGATACTTTGTACAGCCACAGAATTCATTCATTGTAATTTCAAGCTGGGATAGCATCTCTTTTGGTTCAGCTGATGCCGCAGCAAGCAGATGCTCCAGCCGCTTGAAACCAAACTGTTCGCCCCGTTTATTTTTCGTTTCTACCACCACATCGGTATAGATGAACAGCGTATCGCCCTTTTCGACCTTGACCTTATAAGTCTGCCACTGCTGTTCTTTCAATACACCAATGGGGATACCGCCCTGATCGAGTGTGATGAGTTGTTCACGTTTCTTGATGTAGGCGTGTGGATGACCCGCGTTAGCATAGCTCAGGGTCTGTTCGCTTGCCGAGTATCTGAAGGTAGTCGCGGTGAGAAAGTTACCACGCACTTTTCGGGTGAAAAAATGCTGATTGATATAGCTCAGAACTTCCGCAGAAGGCCCATCCATATCCTTCGGGATAAAGGTTCTCAGAATCGCATCGATCATCGCCGTCTCGACGGCAGCGGCGGGACCATGCCCTGAGACATCAGCCACAATGATGCCGATGTCGTGTTCTCCATTCGGCGTCAGTCGTGTCAGGTCTGCAATGTCCAGGTAATCACCGCCTGCACCTTTCATGGCACGATAGGTAAAGGCGAGTTCCACACCTGGCAGGCTTAGGTCTTTGTCCGGCAACATAAGTTGTTGCAGCCTGGCTATTTCATCCAGTTCATCCTGAATCCATTCTTCGGCGATAGTTAATTTCGTTCGCATCGCCTGATACTGATGTTCCTTCAGCAGATAAAGCAATTGATAGTAATTTGCGCGTATTTCCTTCTCGTCCAGCTGCACTTCATCTTTCAGCAGGACAAGATAGTTATAGCCGTCTGAGGCGTCACTTAATGACAGGAACCAGAGCGCATTATTTTTTGTGGTGCTAGATTTTATACAGGAAGTATTTTGTTGTTCTGTACCATCTCCCTTGAATTCAGCAAGTGCCTGCTTCACGTCTTCTTGTAGCGTAATGTTCTGTGGATCATTACCTGTCTGATTTTCTCCCTGACTGGAAATCAGAACATAGGTGCATGCCCCGAACACATGCGTGATCTGCTCACTGAGCCAGCCTGCTTGCTTAGCTACGCTGTCCTTATGTGCTCCGGGCTTACTCACATGTTGCTCCTGCTGGTGGATTTCACGTTGTTCTAGCTACACTGTTGAATGAGTAAACAATCTTACTGTAAACACCCTTCGACAGGCTCAGGATGAGCGGATAGTTATTTATCACAGCTATTGAGCTTCTAACCCCTGCTCCGATACAGCCCGGTCTGCCGAGATCGAATCATCAACGTAGATCGGCTAAGCGAAGCCTAACCCGACGTGATGACCTGCTGACAGTAGAAAAAAACCAGGCTCTGGTTTGTTTTACTGCGAAGAACAGCTGTCTCTCAATGAGGCATACGAACATCCTTCGACTGGTTCAGGATGACCGGATACTTATCTATCAAACCTTTATAAATCCGACATAGATCGTTACGCCTGCATCCAGTCATTAATGCCGGATGTGTAGAGCCTTCGCCGAAACCATCAATACTCTAGCAACAACTCGCCTCACCCGAACCACTGTGCACTGCACCTTTATTTGTCTTTGCGTCACGGCGTGTTCCTGCTGCGATACAGCAGGCGATCGCTTCTGCATTTTCTGCCGGTGCTATGCCGATAAAGTTATCCGCATAGGGGCCTTCAACCAGTAACTGGTAGGACTGCTCGGAGGTGCCGATGCGCACGCCACGTGGATAGACGCGTCCGGCATCGTCGGTAACGGCACTGAACGGGCCACGGTAGATGACGGTGTGACCGTAGTCTTCGCGTCTGCCTTCTACGGGTTTCATCGCGGTCAGGGTGACGGAACGGAATTCGATACCTTCCACTACCTGCCAGGGTTCGTCGGCCCATTTATCATAGGCGGCGCCGACGAAGCCTACGTCCCTGAAGGTAGCCAGCATTTCTTCTTCCTGAAAGGCACCGGAGATACAACCACTCCAGAGTTGTTCGTCGTCTTTCAGATGTTGCGGAATCGCTTCGTCACTGATGATATCGGAGATGGCTATCCGGCCGCCGGGTTTGAGGACGCGGAATATTTCATCCACCAGTTGCTGTTTCTGTTCATCACCGACCAGATTCAGTACGCAGTTGGAAATGATCAGATCGACGGAGTTATCTGCAATCAAGGGTTGTTGCTTGCGCTGCTGTTGTTGCCATTGTTCCAGGTCGCGTAGGCTATCGCCATCGCTCACCGGATTTGCAGCCAGCCAGTTAATTTCGGCATCGAGATCGCGGGCCAGATCCTGGATCTGCCCCTTACAGAAGTGCACCCGGTCGCCACCGAGTTTGTTGGCCATTTCTGGCTGATATTTTCTTGCCAGGGCCAGCATATCGTCGTTCATATCGACACCGATTACGCGACCCTGATCACCCACCAGCTGGGCGGCCATGTAACAGATCTTGCCGCTGCCACTGCCGAGATCCAGCACCACATCACCAGGCTGCACATAGCGTGAGGGGTCACCACAACCGTAGTCCTTTTCGATAATCTCCGTCGGGAGCAGCGCCAGCAGGCTGGCATCATAATCCACCGGACAGCACAGGGCTTCCTGTCGTTCATTGGCGCCTTCTGTATATCTCTCCAGTACCGCGGACTCTACGTGCATAGTTTATTCCTCATCTCTAATCTTTACGTTTGGGTTGTAGCAATAGCGCGATCATACCGGCATTCGCAAATCCGCGCAGGCCGATGGTCATGCCTAGCTGACCTGCAGCCGGGCTATCGGTGTAACTGCTGAACAGGCGATCCCAGCAACTCAGGTTGAAGCCATAGTTGCTGTTGGTTTCCAGAGGCAGAACCGAGTGATGTATGCGATGCATATCGGGTGTCACAATCAGTTTACGCAACAGACTGTCCAGTGATGTCGGGATTGCCACGTTGCTGTGATTGAACATCGCCAGTCCATTCAACAGGATCTCGAACAGGATCACCGCCACCACGGGTACGCCCAGCAGGATCACAGCGAGCATTTTAATTAGCATCGAGAGCAGGATCTCAACGGTATGAAAACGCCCGCCACTGGTGACATCCAGATCCGGATCCGAATGATGTACCCGGTGTAGTCGCCACAGGATTGGGACGGCATGAAACATTCGGTGCTGCCAGTAGATCAATAGGTCCAGCAGGATCAGGCTGAGCAAGACACTGAATAATGCGGGTATTTCCAGCAGATTGAACAGGCCCCAGTGCTGTTGTTCGGCATGCAATGCGACACTGGTCGCGGCCATGAAGGGTAACAGTCGTAACACCAGGGTATTAAAGATGATCAGGCCCAGATTCGTTGGCCAGCGCTGAGCTCGCGGCAGACTACGTGGCCGACGCGGCGCCAGCCATTCGACCAGCATCATCACCAGCAGAATGGCAACAAAACTGCCCGCACGCAGGGTGGCTTCGTATTGTAGTAGATAGTCCGACATCGTCTCGCTTGCTTTAATACCCGTTCAGCGTTGGGGCACCGGAGAACAGGTCGATAAAAAATCACCACATCATTGCCCGCATTATGATGTACTGATCCGGGTCAGTTATGAATAATATGGCCTGATCTGACTGCGGGTTTATCGTTATAATGCGTCCTTTGACATCATGCACGAATGGCAACAGCCTGACCACGGATAAGCCCCTATGACCAATACAGCCAACACGAGTTTCCCAAACACCCGAATGCGTCGCATGCGTGCCGATGATTTCTCCCGTCGACTGATGCGAGAAAACAGGGTCTCTACTGATGATCTGATCTACCCGATGTTCGTTATCGAGGGCATTAAGCAGCGCGAGCCTGTGGCCTCCATGCCCGGTGTAGAACGGGTCAGCATTGATGAACTATTGCGTGAGGCGGCGGAACTGGTAGAGCTGAAGATCCCGGCGGTTGCACTGTTTCCGGTAACACCGACGGAAACCAAATCGCTGGATGCCCGCGAGGCCTGGAATCCCGAGGGTCTCGCACAGCGTGCCGTTCGCGCCCTGAAAAGTGAGTTTCCACAGCTCGGTGTGATCACCGATGTGGCGCTGGATCCCTTCACCACTCATGGGCAGGACGGCATAATTGATGACGCAGGCTATGTACTGAACGACATTACCGTCGAGGCTCTGGTGCGTCAGGCCTGTTCGCATGCCGAAGCCGGTGCCGATATCGTTGCGCCGTCAGATATGATGGATGGCCGTATCGGCAACATTCGTACACAACTGGAAAGTGATGGTCACATCAACACCCGAATTCTGGCCTACGCAGCGAAATATGCCTCGGCCTACTACGGCCCATTCCGAGATGCCGTTGGTTCTGCGGGCAATCTTGGTGGTGGCAACAAATACAGTTATCAGATGGATCCGGCCAACGGCGACGAGGCCCTGCGCGAAGTGGCGATGGACATCAAGGAAGGCGCCGATATGGTGATGGTCAAGCCCGGTATGCCGTATCTGGATATCGTGCACCGGGTCAAACAGGAGTTCGGCATGCCGACCTTTGTGTATCAGGTCAGTGGTGAATACGCGATGTTAATGGCCGCTGCGCAAAAGGGCTGGCTGGATGAAAACGCCGTGGTGATGGAAGCGATGATGAGTTTCAAACGCGCCGGGGCCGATGCGGTGCTAACCTATTTCGCGAAACAGATCGCTGGCTGGTTGCAGGACAACGAATAAGTTAGAGCCGGGAACCGCTCCGCAAGCTATGAAAGGCCTGAATATCATCGGCGCCGGAAATGTCGGCATCACCCTCGCCAGCCTGTGGCGGCAACACGATATATTTTCCGTTCGAAACGTTTTGAATCGTTCACTGCAAAGTGCATCGGCGGCCTGTTCGCTGATCGGTGACGGGCATGCCGTTGCCAGCCTTGAAGAATTAGCACCCGCTGAGGTCTGGTTGTTGAGTGTCGCTGATGATGAGATCGCTGGCGTCGCCGATAAACTAGCGGCCAGTGGCCTGCTCAATGCTGGCGATATCGTTCTGCATTGCAGTGGTGCCCTGCCCTCTACCCTGTTACAGCCCTGCCAGAATGCCGCGGCACTTATCGCGAGTGTGCATCCGGTCAAGACCTTTCCCACCGCACAGACCGATGAGGACGCACTTCGTGGCACCTACTGCTGCATGGAGGGTGATGCGGCTGCACTCGAGGTGCTGGATGACGCATTTAGGCAGATCGGGGGTAAAACATTACAGATCGACGCCGCGCATAAAACCCTGTATCACACCGGCACCGTGATTGCGTGTAATTATATGGTGGCGCTACAGGATGTGGCACTCGCTACCCTGAGCGATGCAGGCCTGGCACGTGACACTGCGAGAGAACTACTTGCTCCTCTATTACGAGCGACCCTTGAAAACATTATCAACATGGATACCACGCAGGCCCTGACCGGACCCATCGCACGCGGCGATGCGGCGGTTGTGTCTCGTCAATACGAATGCCTGCAGGCACACGATCCGGACCGTGCAGAGCTCTACCGATTGCTGGGACAAACAGCCCTCAAACTGGCGGGGCAAAAAGGACAGGCAGATGAAAATGGATTACAGTCTTTGCGACATCTGTTTGGGAACTAAACTGGCAATCTGCCAGACTATGCACACTTAAACCGAGCAGTCTTCGATCAGACATCAGGAACCGACCATGCAAACAGCTAAAAAACTGGGCATCACTCTGGCCATCGCCGTTACCATCATTCCCGTTAGTCAGGCCGCTGACTGGATGGAGATGGGCAAGGGCTTTCTGGACAAATTCACCGAAAGCGATACTGCCGCCAGTGTACTGAGTAACCCCGAGATTCGTGATGGACTGAAAGAAGCATTACGTGTCGGCAGTGAAAACGTAGTCAAACAGTTGGGTGCGCCAGATGGCTTTAATGCCGATCCGGCCATTCATATCCCTTTACCGGAGAGCATGCAGAAAGTGCAGCAGACGCTGGGTAAACTCGGCATGTCTGGCATGCTGGATGATCTGGAAACACGTCTCAATCGCTCTGCCGAACTGGCCACACCGAAAGCAAAGAAATTATTTACCGATGCCATCAGCGAGATGAGTATCGACGATGTACAGAAGATTTATAACGGCCCGAACGATGCTGCGACGCGCTATTTTGAGCAAAAAATGTCTGCTCCTCTGGCCAGGGAAATGGAACCTATCGTCAATGCCAGTCTGGCAGAGGCCGGCGCGGTACAGGCCTACGACGGCGTAATGGGTAAATACGAGTCATTGCCCTTCGTTCCGGATGTCAAAGCAGATCTAAGCAAGCATGTGATTGATATGGGCATCGCCGGCATATTCCATTACCTTGCACAGGAAGAGGCCGCGATTCGTCAGAACCCGGCGAAACGCACCACGGAATTACTACAGAAAGTTTTCAGTAAATAACACACCTCACGTCATAAGGAGACACAGATGTCTGAATTGGTTAAAGAGTGGGCAGTCAATATCGCAATGGCTGCGGCGATATTTTTTATCGGTCGCCATATCGCAAAATTCCTGATTAGCTGGATCAAACGCCTGCTGCTGAAGAGCAAGATGGACGATATTCTGGTGCGTTTCATTTGCTCTATAGCAAATGGCGCGCTATTACTGTTCATCATCATTGCTGCCCTGGAACAGTTAGGGGTGGATACCACATCCATGATCGCGGTGCTTGGTGCCGCCGGTCTGGCCATTGGTCTGGCTCTGCAAAGCTCACTGCAGAACTTTGCCGCCGGTGTCATGCTGATAGTATTTCGCCCCTTCAAGGCCGGTGATTTTATCGAGGCAGGTGGCACAGCAGGTGTGGTAGAAAAAATCACCATTTTCACCACCGTGATGAAGACCGGAGACAACCGCGAAGTCATCGTCCCGAATGGCAGTATCTTCGGCGGCACCATCACCAATAACTCTGCGCGCCCGACCCGTCGAATAGATATGGTGTTTGGCATCGGTTACGACGACGATATCAAAAAGGCTCGCGATGTTATGTTACAGATCATTGACGAGGATGAGCGCATCCTGAAAGATCCCGCTCCCCTGGTCGCGGTCGCTGAACTCGGCGCTAGCAGTGTGAATTTCAATGTCCGTCCCTGGGTGAACAGCCCGGACTACTGGGCAGTGAGATACGACCTGACCGAAAAAATCAAACTGGCCTTTGATGAAAACGGCATCAGCATTCCTTATCCGCAGATGGATGTACATCTCGACAAACAGGCCTGATCGTTAGCGCAAAAAAAGAGCCGGTTTATCCGGCTCTTTTTTTGTCTGTCCGGTGTGTTTATATTCTTCTCAGCCATGCCGTCTGACCTTATAGGCCACTATTTCTGCCGTCAGGCGCTTCTGATCCCCCATTTGAATTGAGTGTTTGCAAAGCAATCGTATACAGCATCCATACCGCCTTGATTACAGCTTCGTCATGACTCGTCGCTAAACTATTGAGTCCCATTCAACTAACCGGATGGCAGCCCGGATCAAGTCATTTACCTGTCAATAAGTACAGTAGTGGTCAATATCAGTTTCAGCTAGGTTGGTAGGGAAAGAGTCGCTACTTATCACGCAGTGAATTAATTGATGGGGATCAGTTAATCCCCGAAATAATTGATATTTATGTTTCACATGGCGCAAAAACGGAATATATGACTTTCTTTAGAACCAGTTAGAGGAATAAGATTCGAGACAATAGCAGCGACGTATAAAATTAAACGCCTGGTAGATTAGATTGCCGGGCACCGAAAGCAGAAGGAGAATGCTAAACAGAATACCCGGACAATGAGAGACCCACGGTTATATGCGTTTTTTCCAGAACCCTGTTTCCAAGTCTGGATAATGCGT
>JBFIID010000100.1:0-8347 GCA_041601415.1 Gammaproteobacteria bacterium | reverse complement strand
GTTCTCACTACTGCTGAGTCGTTCAATAGCGATCGAAAACTCTTCCATTTGACGTGCACTGGCCAGGATGTTTTCCCCGCTTTGCGTGAGGATCAGGCCACGTGGGCTACGTTGGAACAACACCGTATTGAGTTGTAGTTCCAGCTGTTCAATGCGCCGACCAACCGTTGGTTGACTGACCTTCAGGCGTCGGGCTGCGGCCGAGAGGCTACCGGTTTCGGCTACAGCAAGAAAATCGCGTAGGGCGTTCCAGTCCATGACTTATAAATATATGTATAGCTGTTATTAGTTTTTGGCTGAAGACTATTAGAATATTTATAGCATACTTAACTCACTTCAGCACTGTACGAAGGAGGTCAGACATGCCAGCTTCACGAAGAACTCTTTACAGGAATCTACTACTCATCTTACTGGGCACGTTAACCATTGGTGTCAATGTCTCTGCGGGTGAGCAGTCACGGTGGTTCACCAGCCACGGATCTTCGTTGGTTAGTCGCAGTAGTGTTGAACTGGCAGCTGGCCATCTTAAACGCGGTATCAGATTGGCAAGGGCGGCGCATGCACAGAGCCTGAGTGACATAGACCGCTTGATTGTGCTGCATAATCTGTGTGTCGGGTTATTACAAAGCGGTGAGACGGAGCAGGCCAGTGTTTATTGCACGGCAGCCAGTGGCGCTGCACAGGGCTATTCGATAGAGCAAAGACGGGGCGCCAGCTTTATCGTGAAAGGATCGGCATCATCCGAGTCACTCTCTGCGGTCGTGATGGGTAATATTTACCAGAATAGTGAGAAGATGCAGCTGGTCTGGCAAAAAGGAAAGGGTCATTCGGTAGAGCATGCACGCGGAGCTACTTCGCCCTAGCAAGATAGACCTTTCCATTCTCGATATGTAATTCAACTGTTTTCAATGAAGCCCCGAGGCAGGGCCCCCTGAGACACAGACCGTCTTCAATTCTAAACTGCGCGCCGTGCACACTACACTGAATAAATTGATTGCTGATATCCAGAAAATCATCTGCCTGCCACTCAAGATTGACGCCTGTATGAGGGCAGCTGTTGATATAGCCGTAAACCTCCTGTCGTTTGCGTACCAGAAACAGCCCTCCCCGAGAGGCCATATCATGCCGCTCAAAGCCTCTGGCAGGCGTTTCTATGAGTTCATCCATGTCACAGAGGAAAAGTGATGTGTCAGGCATTGTGTTTCCTGCTAGTGGTAGAAGCACACCAATAACTCGTTAGTCCGGGGTGCTATCGGCATTATCAGCGTACTACGTGAACTGGGTTGTGATTTTATCGCGTTAATCATTTGAGGAAAGAGGATTATTGCCGATAGAATGTATAACCGCATAATTACAAAGGTCTTAGAGTGAGGTGCAAGTCTCCAGGCCGCAGGGAAGTCTCCGACTGTTTGCGGGATGAAAGGCCTCCATCGAACCATTACCTTGTATAAATACAATGCCAACACAATATTCACACTACAGGTTAATGCTGGCCGTTGCAGACAGCGACGCGGCATCCCAGATAAAGTCATTTTTTAGCGCCGATGGCTATCATGTTAGTCCCGTACCGGATGATCTGGCGCGTCTGATCGAAAATGCCCCGGATGTATTACTCATCGATGCGCAGTTATTAACGGTACCTCTTCGCACACAGCTGCGGACACATTCCGTTCTACATAATCTACTGGTTGTGATTCTGGTCAGTGGTCAGGATAGACATTTCTATTCAAGCGACTACCCGCATGATTTTTACGGTGTTTGTCTGGCGGAGGATATTGATTACCCGTTGATGTCCCAAATTATCAGCTGGCATCTGAAGCGCCAGCAAAACACAGAGAATCTGGAGCAGCGTTGCCGCCAGCTCAAGCAGTTGTTCGTTGAGGCCAAGGATGGATACGACAGCATTGAAAAGAAGAACCGTGAGCTGCAGCAGTCGAATAAGCTGAGTCAGCAGAAACTGCAGGGTCTCCGTACACGGTTTCATCGACTCATTGATGCAAATCCGTCGGTTATTTATGCGACTGACATCAGGAATAACTATGCCTGTGTGTTTGTCAGTAAACGCCTGAAGGTTCTGCTGGGTTATGAACCTGATGAAATGATCCGGGACAGTGACTTCTGGTACGAGCACCTCGACCCCGATGAACGTGAGGCGGTAGTCGAGACATTCAAACAGCTGGTGGAGCAGGGTTTCGGTTCCCTGTTTTATCGCTTTCGAGCTAAAAACGGGCATTACAAGTTTTTGCGGGATGATTTTTCGATTATCAAAGATAGTCAGGGTGAACCGCTTGAACTGGTGGGGACCTGGAGCGATCTGACCAATGAGCGAAAACTTGATAATGCCTTGCGCGGAATGAGTCAGGCACTTGATGGCAAAACGGGCAGTGCTTTTTTTCAGTCCATGGCGCGACAGATTATCGATTCTCTCGATCTCGACTGTGCCTTAATCGGTGAGTTTCTACCCGATCTGGAAGAGGTGCGAACCCTGGCGATGGCCTATCGAGAAGGCTTGCAGGACAACGTTAGTTTTGCTGTGAAAGGCTCTCCCGCAGCCGTTCTGCAGGAGCGATCCGGCGTGTATATGGTCAGTGAGGGGGTCTGTCGGCGCTTCCCGGACGACAGATTACTGGCCAGGTTTCAGGCACAAAGTTACTTTGGAATCTGTCTTGGCGCGGGTGATGGAAATGCCATAGGTATGATCGCACTGATCGGAAAGGAGGCCGTCAGGGAGGTCGGATTTATCGAACTGGTATTACAGGCCTATGCGGATCGCGCTGAGTCGGAACTTGAACGTGAGCAGGCGATTAGAACCCTGCAGACGCGCGAAAGACATATGGTGCAGCTCTTTGAGCAGAACCCGTCAGGAATCCTGGAAATAGACCAGCAGGGCCAGCTTCTGCGAGCAAACCCCCGTAGTTGCCAGATTCTGGGGTATGACAGTCCCGATCAACTGATTCATCAAAATATAGAGATCCTCTTGCCGGATGCCGATCGTGAAAGGCAGCGTAATTATCTTCTGCGATACTTTTCCGAGCCATACACCAGTGCGTTGAGTGAGGGGATAAAATTTAAAGCGAATAGACGTGATGGCAGCGAGGTGGCGCTGGATATCTACCTGGCACCCATTGAGTATGAAGAAGAGACGCGCGTGATTCTGACCATCACGGATGTTACTCAACAGCGTGAGCAGGAACAGGCCATCTA
This sequence comes from Gammaproteobacteria bacterium, assembly GCA_041601415.1. Lineage (GTDB taxonomy): Bacteria > Pseudomonadota > Gammaproteobacteria > JBFIID01 > JBFIID01 > JBFIID01. The sequence continues at coordinate 5,143 of JBFIID010000100.1, read as the reverse complement.
CGATCTGAATCGCGCCTATACCTTGCTGAGCGAATGTAATCAGGCCGTCGTTCATACCCATACCCAGCAGGAATTACTGGAAAAAATCTGTCAGGTTGCGGTCGGAACAGGCGGTTACGAACTGGTGTGGATCGCGATGTCCGAGCCGTCCGGAGAGCGCATGGAGCTAAAATCCAGTGCCGGTGCGAAAGAGTTTCTGCGGGATTTGAATTTTTGCCTACAGGATGGACCACAGGATCAGGGAGAGCCCTGGCTGGCGACGTTTAGAGATAATCAGCCGGTCGTGATTGCAGAATTGCCTGATGAGATGCAGCAGGATTGGGTCACTGCCGCCAGGGCACAGGGTATACGTGCAATTTCCACCTTCCCGGTGAAGTTGGAGGGGCTGATCAGTGGTGTATTGGGTTTTTGTACAAGTCGCCCCAAACGATTTAGTGGTAAGGAGTTGCTCTTGCTCGAAGAGATCGCCGGTGATCTGTCATTTGGCCTCGACCAGATCGAACATCAGGATCAACGTCTCAAGGCGCAGCAGGAACTCAGGGAGCTGGCCTACTTCAGCCCGGTCACGGGCCTGGCGAATCGAACACGCTTCATTGAAGATCTGACGGCAGTAACCACGCAGGAATCAAATCTCGCCGTCGTCGTGATAAAACTGGCATTGCTAGCGGAGGTAAATCACAGTCTGGGTTATGAATACGGCGACCAACTGCTTAAATTCGCGGCCCAGCGAATGTCCCAGGCATTGAGCAGCGATACCACAATCGCGCATTTAGGGGCCGGTGTATTTGCACTGTCTATAAAAGGCGCCGACTCTGAACGAAAGGCTGCAGAGCAGGTGTCGCGAGTGATGGTCGGCCTGAAAGAGGCGATTGATTTAAACGGGGTGCCGGTGATCCTTGCTTATCGTGCGGGTTTGGCGATGATGCCCAGAGATGGTACGGAGGCCGAAATTCTGTTGCGGCGCGCCGACATCGCGCGGAATACTGTGAGAAATGCCTCGGAGGTCGGACTGTTCCGACCTGCCATGGAGCCTGACAGGGCGTTTTTTACCCTGCAATCCGAGCTGGTTCGTGCACTGGATGAGAACCAGCTGGAACTCTTCTACCAGCCCAAGCTGCGTTTTGAGACAGGGCAAATCAGCGCAGTAGAGGCTCTGGTTCGCTGGTTTCACCCAGAGCGAGGTATGGTGCCACCCGATCAGTTTATTTCAATCGCGGAAAAAACCGGCCTGATCACGAAAATCACACGACGGGTGATGATGATGGCTACCCGACAGATGGCTGTCTGGCAACAACAGGGACTGGAACTGGATATGGCGGTCAATGTCTCGGTGCTGGATATGGCCACCAGTGATTTTCCCGACATGGTCGCGGATGCCTGTGCCTCAGCGGGGGCCAGTCCAAAACGATTGATACTGGAACTCACCGAGACCCAGACCCTGCAGGATGAGGACACCATACAGCGTTCGGTGCATGCGCTTCGCGAGTTGGGTGTGCGGATTTCGATCGATGATTTTGGTACCGGCTACTCGTCAATGACCCGGCTGATTGAGATGGCGGTGAGTGAAATTAAAATTGATCAGTCCTTTGTAAAGGCTTTTCTGACAGCGGCCGATGCCAGGGCCATTGTCCAGGCGGGCATCGAACTTGGTCATGAGCTGGGACTGGAGGTCGTCGCAGAAGGCGTTGAGGACGAGGAAACCCTGCAGGCCCTGAAAATAGCGGGTTGTGATCTGATCCAGGGTTACTATCTTTCCAGACCTGTTAAATCCGGTGATCTGGAGCAATGGCTGATGCAACGCTAAGGAGAAGCCAGATACCGCTTCAGTGACATGGACAGTGGCTAACCTGATCGAGTAAGATCGCATGCCATTTTGACGGGAGTTGTGTTCCAGGCCGCTCCCGTTTTGCACGTCTGAAGCGGAGAATACAGTGAGTCAACCTGCCCTACTGGCCCTTGAGGACGGTAGCCTGTTCCATGGTACTTCTATCGGTATCGAAGGCCAAACGATCGGTGAAGTCGTTTTTAATACAGCGTTAACAGGCTATCAGGAAATACTGACCGATCCCTCATATTATGAGCAGATAGTCACTCTAACTTATCCCCATATCGGGAACACCGGGTGTAATCTGGAGGATGAAGAGTCGGCACACATCGCTGTGCGCGGGCTTGTGATCCGTGATTTACCGCTGGAAACCAGCAACTGGCGTTCCGAAATAAGCCTGCAGGACTATCTGCAGCAACACCGGGTTGTAGCCATTGCTGACATAGACACCCGGCGTCTGACCCGAATCCTCAGGGAAAAAGGTGCGCAACGCGGTTGCATCATTGCGGGCGAAGACATCTACCCCGCTGCTGCGATCGAGGCGGCACGTTCCTTTCCCGGTCTCAAGGGCATGGACCTGGCGAAAGAAGTGAGCGTCTCAGAGGCTTATGAATGGACAACAGGAACCTGGGATCTTGAGCCCTCGAAATCACACCAGCCGAATACCGATAAGCAGGCCTTTCACGTCGTTGCCTATGACTTTGGCGTCAAACGCAATATCCTGCGCCTGCTGGCAGACAGAGGTTGTCGCTTAACCGTGGTGCCCGCCAGAACACCGGCGAGTGACGTTCTGGCGCTGCAGCCGGATGGTGTCTTTCTGTCCAATGGTCCGGGTGACCCTGAACCCTGTGATTACGCGATTAGCGCGATTCAGGAAATCCTTGAGACCAACCTGCCCGTGTTTGGCATCTGCCTCGGTCATCAACTGCTCTCCCTTGCCTGTGGTGGCGAGACACTGAAAATGAAGTTTGGCCATCATGGTGCCAATCATCCGGTGCAGGATCTGGCCGATCAACGCGTCATGATCACCAGCCAGAACCATGGCTTTGCGGTGAATGAAGATAAACTTCCCGATACCTTAAGGCCGACCCATCGTTCCCTGTTCGATGGCAGTCTGCAGGGCGTACACCATGTTTCGAAGCCTGCGTTCGGTTTCCAGGGACACCCCGAAGCGAGTCCTGGACCACAGGATATTCAGCCGCTGTTTGATCACTTCATCGAACTCATGCAACAGGCAAACTGAATTAACGATACTCAACTGGATTTAGACAAGCAGCAATGCCAAAACGTACAGACATAAAAAGCATCCTCATCATTGGCGCCGGTCCGATCATTATCGGTCAGGCCTGTGAGTTCGATTATTCCGGTGCACAGGCCTGTAAGGCACTGCGCGAAGAGGGTTATCGAGTCATCCTGGTGAACTCCAATCCGGCCACCATCATGACCGATCCGGAAATGGCGGATGCCACCTACATTGAACCGGTGCGCTGGCAGAATGTGGCGAATATTATCGAGCGGGAACGTCCCGATGCACTGCTGCCGACCATGGGTGGGCAGACGGCATTGAACTGCGCACTGGATCTGGCGCGTGAAGGGATTCTGGCTAAATACAATGTAGAGATGATTGGTGCCACAGAAGATGCCATCGACAAGGCCGAGGATCGTGAGCGTTTTCGCGAGGCCATGACCAGCATTGGCCTGAGTACACCAAAATCGTTGATCGCGCATTCGATGGAAGAGGCCTGGGAGGCACAGAAAGAGATAGGCTTCCCGATTATTATTCGTCCTTCCTTCACCCTCGGTGGTAGCGGTGGCGGCATTGCCTACAATCGTGAAGAATTCGCTGAAATATGCGCGCGTGGTCTGGATGCCTCGCCCACTTCAGAGGTGTTGCTGGAGGTCTCTGTACTCGGCTGGAAAGAATACGAAATGGAGGTGGTGCGGGACTCCAAAGACAACTGCATTATTATCTGCTCGATAGAAAATCTCGACCCCATGGGTGTTCATACCGGGGATTCCATTACCGTCGCACCGGCACAGACCCTGACGGACAAGGAATACCAGATCATGCGTAATGCATCGCTGGCTGTGCTGCGAGAGATTGGCGTGGATACCGGTGGTTCTAACGTACAGTTTGCGGTGAATCCCAAAGATGGCGCATTGATCATCATCGAAATGAATCCGCGTGTGTCACGTTCATCGGCCCTGGCCTCCAAGGCGACGGGTTTCCCCATCGCACGTGTGGCGGCCAAACTGGCTGTGGGTTATACCCTGGATGAACTGGAGAATGAGATCACCGGTGGGGCAACCCCGGCCTCATTTGAGCCCAGTATCGATTATGTCGTGACCAAGATTCCACGCTTTACCTTCGAGAAATTTCCACAGGCAGATGCGCGACTGACTACCCAGATGAAGTCGGTCGGCGAAGTCATGGCGATGGGCAGAAATTTTCAGGAATCACTGCAAAAGGCCCTGCGTGGACTGGAGACCGGCAAGTCGGGGCTGGATGAAATTGTAGAGGGTGAAGGCGATGAAGCTATGGTTAACCTGCGGCGTGAAATGCGGGTGCCGAGTGCAGAGCGCCTGTGGTATGTGGCAGATGCCTTCCGGGCAGGATTGAGCCGTGAAGAAGTGTTCGATATCTGCCAGATCGATCCATGGTTCCTCGCCCAGATCGAAGATCTGGTGCTGGATGAAAAACGCGTTATCGAGCAGGGCCTCAGCGCACTGACGGCGGATCGACTGCGAGGCCTCAAACGCAAGGGCTTCTCTGACGCACGTCTTGCGCGTCTCTTAGGGCAGGAAACGGCGACACTTAGCGAACTGCGTTATGGTCTGGGCATTCACCCGGTATATAAACGTGTGGACTCCTGTGCGGCAGAATTTCAGGCGACCACCGCCTACATGTACTCCACCTATGATGAAGAATGCGAGTCGCAGCCGACTGATCGTGAAAAGATCATGATTCTGGGCGGTGGGCCGAATCGTATTGGGCAGGGTATCGAATTTGATTATTGCTGTGTTCAGGCGGCCATCGCAATGCGTGAAGCAGGTTATGAAACCATCATGGTTAATTGTAATCCTGAAACCGTTTCCACCGATTTTGATACCTCCGACCGGCTCTATTTCGAACCGCTGACGCTGGAAGATGTGCTGGAGGTGATTCGTGTTGAGAACCCGAAAGGTGTGATCGTACAGTACGGTGGGCAAACCCCACTCAACCTGGCGCGTGCGCTGGAGGCAGCAGGTGCTCCGATTATTGGCACCTCGCCTGACTCCATCGATCTGGCAGAAGATCGTGAACGCTTTCAGCAGATG
>JBFIID010000099.1:0-8380 GCA_041601415.1 Gammaproteobacteria bacterium | reverse complement strand
GCTGTAATTTTTCCATGTCTATGCTGGGCGGTACCGAGGGTGGATAACTTTTCAGCCAGACACGGTTCATTTCACTGCTCCTGAATCTTCGGTTCTTTCAATAACCAGGTCGCAAGCGCTGGCAATAGCAGAATGGCTCCCAGCATGTTCACCAGAAACATAAAGGTCAGCAATATACCCATATCGGCCTGAAACTTGAGTGGTGAGAAGATCCAGGTAGCCACCCCAATCGCCAGGGTAATACCCGTAAACAGAACCCCGTTTCCTGTCAGCTCAAGCGTCTTTGCATAGGCCTGCTGAATCGAAAGCCCCTGCTTCAGAATCTCATCGAAGCGACTATAAATATAAATTCCATAATCAACACCTATTCCTACCCCGAGAGCCACAACAGGCAAGGTCGATACCTTGAGGCCGATCTCAAGGATGGTCATCAGTGCGTAGGCCAGTACGGAGACAAGTCCCAGCGGAATCACAATACAAAGAGTCGCTTTTATAGAACGGAAGGTGATGAAACAGAGCAGAATAATTGCAGAGAACACATATAACAGGATAGGAAACTGTGCTTCATCAACCGCTTCATTGGTGGCAGCCATCACCCCAACGTTTCCGGTAGCCAATCTGAAATTGACTTTCTCACTCGGGTTTTCACGGGAGAACTGTTTAACCGCACGCACGATTGTGCTGATGGTTTCGGCCTTATGATCTGCGGTAAAAACCATCACAGGCATGACACTGCAATCTGCATTCAACAAGCCACTGCTGGTGTCGATATAGGACACCGCCTGTACCAATACCGACTGGTTCCTGGGCAGCACACGCCACTTCATGTTTCCCTCATTCCAGCCGGAGTTAATGATTTTCGCGATCTGCGCGAGGGTGATAACGGATTGCACTCCTTCGGTGTTCTGCATATGCCAGGCAAAGCTGTCGATGCTCTCCATCACCTCATAATCGATACACCCTTCCGGCTTCGTCTCGGCAATCACCGACAACACATCCACACCAATAGAAAACCGGTTTGAGATCACTTCACTGTCAATGTTGTAACGTGAATCCGCATGTAACTCGGGCACCCCCCGGTGTAGATCACCAATTTTAATATCCGCCGCGAACCAGCTTCCGACTAACAGCATTAAGGTACTCAGCGCGATGATGAGCGACGCATTTTTTTTCTCTGTGATCCGAGCAAGACGTGTCCACAGGGGTTTCAGATACTCAGCGCGCGCATGCAATTTTTCCCTGTAATTTTTCGGGTAGCGCAGATAGGAAAGCAGTACAGGCAAGAGGATAAGATTCGTCAGGATAATTACTGCGACACCCAGGCTGGCGGTTATCGCCATTTCCTGAATGATACGAATTTCGATTAGCAGGATGGTGATGAATCCGATTGTATCACTGGCCAGTGCGATACCACCCGGCACCAGTAGTCGACGGAAACTGACACGTGCTGCAGACAGGCTATCCGCACCATCAAACACCTCGGCTCGATTAGCACTGACCATCTGTACACCATGGCTGACCCCAATCGCAAAGATCAGAAACGGTACCAGAATCGACATTGGATCAATGCCATAGCCTAACATTGTCAACAAACCCAACTGCCAGATAACAGCCGTCAACGAACACAACAGGGGAATAACCGTCAGCACTATCGATTGTGTGTAGAGATAAACCAGTAACAGCGTAATGCAGAAGGCCGCGATAAAAAACATAATCACTCGATGCGCGCCGTCGTGAATATCACCAATGACCTTCGCGAAGCCAATAATATGTGTATCGAAATTTACGTTGACATCAATGTCGCTGTATTTCTTTCTGATCCGTTCTTCCAGTTGTTTGGCGACTCGAATATAGTCCAGCCGTTCTCCGGTGTTGGGATCGAACTCAAGTAATTGTGCGCTGATGATGGCACCGGAAAAATCATTCGCGACCAGTCGCCCCATATACGCAGACTTGAGAATATTCTTTCGAACCTGTGCCAGTCCTTCTTCGCTGGGTTGAAAGTCGGCAGGGATAACATTACCACCGGCAATGCCATCTTCAACCACCTCGGTAAACCTGACATTGGGTGTAAACAATGAGCTGACTCGGGTCCTGTCTACGCCAGGAATAAAAAACACCTCGTCTGTGGTTTCCCGCAGGGCCTGGAAAAATTCCGGGTTGAATATGTCGCCCGACTTTGAAACCAGGGCAATCAATATGCGATTTGCACCACCGAAGGCCTGACGGTGCTCAACGAAGGTCTGCATATATTCATGCTTGAGTGGTAGTAATTTACTGAAGCCCGCATCAACGCGTAAATGCGTAGCCTGATACAACATACCTATCGTGAGCAGAATAAAACCGATAATCACGGCAATGCGGTGACCGAAAATAAAGTCTTCCAGCAAGGTCACGACACGGTTCATGAATTTTTCCTGTTAATCATGCAGTACGTCATCATCAGTCCAGCTGCAAACGACGGATCCCCCCTTCTCCAACGGCCAGTAATCCGCCATCGGGTAATTCAGCAACAGCGGCAATGCCTTTCCTGTCGGCTTTCTGGATCACGCGAAACGACATACCGTCCACACTGTGCAACACGACTCCGGCCATACCCGTGATCACTATTGCGCCTGAATTAAGAGCCTTGATACTGGTGAGTAATACCTCTGTACCTGTGTTCACCTCGCTCCAGTTCTGACCATCCTGAGAATGAAATAGATGACCGCGCAAACCAGCCAGCAGGAGACTGTTATCGGGGAGGGTCTGAATATCAAAAAAGGATCCTTCATACGGTGAGTCCAGTAACTCCCATTCTTCTCCATCAACAGAGTGATAGATCATGCCCGCTTCAGCCGCGATGTAAAAACCCCGTGACTCTGAATAGGTCATCTGATTCAGATGAAAATCATCTTCACTGATATATCGCTGTTGCCAGTTTTTACCACCGTCCTCGGTCATCATGAACAAACCATAGGCCCCAATCGCATAACCCTTTAGTGCATCCTTAAACCAGACGTCCAGAAACGGACGCTGCTGTTTCGGATCGCGATACTGTATTTCCCAGTTTTCTCCACCATCACCGGTCTTCAGGATCACCGCATCGTGTCCCACCGCCCAGGCGGTTTTATCATCATGCATATGTACAGCGGTCAGGTTCGCACGAACCGGAACGTTGGCCTGATGCCATTCACTGCAATCACCACAGGCGACAAGCACATGTCCGCGTTCACCAACGGCGATTGCCACACCCGAGGAATAGGCGATATCAAGTAACAGGGAACGGGAAGCAAGAGCCGCTTTGACAGCAGGTTGTGGTGGAGTGATGACTACCGGCGCCGCCAGCAGCAATCCACTCTGACTCAATAGTCCAAAAATAAGGAACAGTCGAAGTAGATGGACAGGACGCATTATACGACTCGCTATTTGCACCATAGACACCAACATGGTCGTATTACCAGTATTGAATAAACAGACCGGCGTACACCGGTCTGTTGTTGCAGACAGTCTAACGTCTACCGTCCCTGCGAAGCGCGGCTGGGGTATAGTCACTCGGAGAGCGAGTGATGGAGAAATCATACATCTTACTTTCGTTATCCAGGCCAAGAGCGATATAACGTCCGGCCTGAAGATCAGTATGCACTTCAAGTGTCGTCCACAGGGTGGGGACATCATAGTAGTTGATCACATGTCCCTGCGAGACACGCCAGAGTTGATCACGACTGTCATACTGATCAACCGCGAGGATCTGCCAGCTATCTTCATCAACATACAGGGTTCGACGCTTGTATAGATGTCTCGCATCATCCTTCAGAGTTGCCTCAACCACCCAGACGCGGTGTAACTCGTAGCGCACGTGTTTCGGATTAATGTGCAGAGGGGTCAGAATCTCATCGTACTTCAACGAGTCGCTATGTAACTTGTAGGAGTTATATGGCACGTAATATTCTTTCTTGCCCACCAGTTGCCAGTTATAGCGATCGATGGCGCCATTAAACATATCAAACTGATCATTGGTGCGCATGCCATCCGAGGCGGTGCCGGGATTATCGTACGCCACATTCGGTGCGCGACGCACACGGCGTTGGCCCGGGTTATATAGCCAGGCCTGGCGTGGTTCCTTGACCTGATTCAAACTCTCGTGCACCAGCAGAATGCCACCTGCAAGTCTGGCAGGAGAAATCACTTTCTGCTTGAACAGCAGGATCTTGTTGTCCAGCTTTTCCTGCGTCATCCCGTCATGTGAATAGAGCACGTTAAACTCGTCTTCAAATTCGACAAGATTGTAGCTCCCGCCTCGTGTCGGCGCGGCCTGTGCCACTTCGCGCGCGGCGATATCGCCACGGAAACGCAGGATATGATTCCAGATCACTTCCTGCCCATTGGCTGGAATCGGAAAAGGAATTCCGACCACCGCTCCGTCTACGCCATTACCATCGGCAACCAGCCTGGCGGTTGTTGCTACCCGACGTGTTGCATCGTAGATCCGTTGCGGTGCCGATGCACTGCGATGGGTTGGGTACACGTTCATATAGAAGGTGTCTGAATAGGTTTCCATCAGGGCCTTCTGACCTGCCGTCATCTTCTCGGCATACTGCCCCATGTTGTCCTTGTTAATGGTGAAGCGTACTGCGTCACCCGCATAAGGGTCAGGATGATGCATACCCTTGCTATACCCTGCGGGAGGTGTCGTCAATCCACCATCCCAGGCAGGTATTGAGCCATCGGCATTACCTGCCTTTTCAGCACCCAGTGGTGTTAGTTCTGCACCGAGTCGCGCCGCTTCGGATTCACTGATCTCGGCCATCAGGGGTTGTGCCATAAAACTACTGACAATCAGAATTTGAAGTGGAGAGAGGATTTTTTTAAACATATTTATTGCTCCACAGCCTAGAAAGAATATTTAAGGTTAACGGCGACAAAATCCCTGTCACGCAAAAGATTGTAGCGGCCCGCACCGAAGAAGTTGGTATAGCTAATATCGGCCTGCCATTCATTCTGATAGTCCAGCCCCACGCCTAGAGTTGCGGCCTTACGACCTTCCAGAAAATTACCACCGGGTCCAGGGGTAATACCGTTCACGTCATGTGACCAGGCGAAACGTGGCGACATATTGATCGGTCCGATGAAATTATTGTAGGTGATTCGCCCCGCCAGGCGGTAACCCCAGGAGGTTGCATCGGCGAAGTGATCGGCACCTTCTGCGGCCTTACCCGCATGCAGTCCGGTCGCGCCGGCATGGAAGGGATTACCACTGACGAAGGTTCCTGCACCGTTCAAACGCAGCAAACTTTTTGAAGGCATATTGTGCACATGGGTGATGCCCACTTCGCCCACCATTACCGCCGTACTGGCCTTAAATACCGGGCCAAAGACCTTGGTTGCGGTGAACTGCAATTGACTGATGTTACGCTCGATAAAACCATTGATCAGTTGATTGGTACCGGTATTGCCGCAACCCGCATCCACCTGATTAAGCCCAATCGCCGGGTTTATGCCTGCGATGGGACAGAGTGCAGCAAACAGTAATTCAATATCATCAATCTGCAATGGCGCATCATTCTTGAACGAATATTCACCCTGTAATGCAATACCTGATGCACCCAGTTGTGTATTAAAACTCACACCATACATCTGCACATCTTCCGGATATTCGATCAGGTAGCGTGCCGTACGTGCGTATTGATCCGTAGCGACGGCCCTTGCCGTTGCACTACCGGGGCCACCCAGTAAACCGAGCACAGTGGTCGCCGCAGTAACACTCGCTGCGGTACCTGTTCTGGCACTGATCACAGGCACACGACTATGGTAATTGACTGCGTAAAATCCGATCTCGGTGTCATTCAAATCGGGTACGAACAGACGCATGGAGACACCGAACTCACCGCCCTGATCAGGGCGAATATCCGGCGCTCTGGGTACCGCATTGAAATCATCGACTAAACCTGCGGCACCGCCAGGACCGAGAGTAATACCGCCCGCTGCGGTAATGGCGCCGTTCACAGCACCCAGCAGACCACCAAAGTTAATACCTCGGTCAGAGACATCACCAAAACCGAGCATCACCCGGTCACCACCATCACCAACAAAATCATTGGTGCTAAAAAAAGAGCCCGGTGGCTCAATTGTTGTACGTTCCCAGTCGTACTGATAAAAGGCTTCGAGGGTGACATTATCACTCGGGGCAATGGAGCCCGAGACCATGCCCACCGGCACCAGTGCGTCCTTCACCTCGGAACCGGGGGTACGTAATTTACTCACATCGAATGGATTGATGATATTGATGCCATTCTGAATAAAGGTGCTCTCTCCCCAACTCAGCACCTGCTCACCAACGCGTATTTCGGCTGGCATGCTACCTATTTCAAACTGTCCCCAGACATAGGCATCCTGAATCAGGACATTTTTGGACACCAGACGATCGGCGGCCTTACTCAATCCCGTGCGATCACCGCCATCCCCATCGTTGTGCATATCCTTAAAACCGGAGACGCGCAGGAAACTGCCAAAATTGCGGTAGTTCAATTCCAGCTCGGAAGAAAATCGCAGCACATTACTGATCAGGCTGTCATCGTAATTCTGGTTACCATCATCGGAGTTTTCCGAGAATGCGCTACCGGTGATAGAAGCAGCTGATCCCGCAAGGGGTGCACCGCTTGCGCCGAGGGGATCCGCAGTTCGTCCGATAATACTGCGATCGGAACCATTGGTTCGCCATGCCTGTCCGTAGGAAAGTGTGGTATCCCAGCTTCCGGACACCTCACCCGATTCAAAACTAACGGCTGACGCTGTGGAAGAAATGAATGTAACAAGTAAGACAGTTGCAAACCGTCCTCCCATAACACCCTGTGTCGGACTTTTTTCCATCTGAAACCCCCTATCAGCCTTCAGTATTCCCAGCTTTTTATAATGCTTTATCAGGAATAGATTAGTGAATCGAATCAGTATAGTTCACATTACTTTGTTTAATACTTTAATAGATGAAGTTGGTATTGCAACTGCTTTATTCCGCTTCTACAAAAAGGTCGGTAAATAGTTGCGCGTCTGGATCGATAGCATAGATGCCCAGGTCGGTCACACCCTGTTCTCTTAACACGTCCTCGTCCAGATAAAACTGTCCCGTATGCTCACGGCTGTTGCGCTGCAATATAGCGATTGCCGCATCGGCAACGATCGCCGGATGACGGCATTGTTCGGGCTGTACCAGTCCTCCCAACATGGCCAGTGCTGCGGTATGAATAACGCTCTTCGGCCAGAGGGCATTAACCGCTATCCCGGCCTGGCGGAACTCTGCTGCCATACCCAGCACGCACATGCTCATACCGTATTTTGAAATCGTGTACGCCGTATGTCGGGCAAACCATTTTTCATCCATCGTCAATGGCGGCGACATGGTCAGTATATGTGGGTTTTCGGCCTTCAGCAGATGAGGAAGACAGGCCTGTGAGCAGGCAAAAGTGCCCCGAACATTAACACCGAACATCAGGTCCACACGCTTCATTGGTGTTTCAAGGGTTCCCGAGAGACTGATTGCACTGGCGTTGTTAACCAGAATATCAATGCCTCCAAACACCTCCACGGCCTGCTGCACAGCGGCCTGAACCTGCAGCTCATCTCGTATATCCACCTGCAGGGGCAGTGCCCTGCCGCCCACCTGCTCTATCGCTGCGGCCACTGTATGGATGGTACCGGGGAGTTTTGGGTTGGGCTCAGCGGTCTTTGCCACGACCACAATATTGGCGCCTTCCGCTGCGGCACTTATAGCAATCGCCTCACCGATACCACGACTCGCACCGGTAATAAACAGCGTCTTCCCGGCGAGCTTATGCGTTGTCTGAGTATTCACCTGTTCACCTTATGGTCTGGATATTTTTACAAAGTCCGGTCTGCGTTTCTCACAGAAGGCCGTCACGCCTTCTGCAAATTCAGCACCCAGCATGCCGTTGATAAAGGCCGCTTGTTCGGCGACAAGTTGTTCCTCCAGAGATTGTGCGTATGACTGGTTAAGTAGTTGTTTGCTAGTAGCGAGGATCGCTGCTGGCCCCTGCACCAGACTCATAGCGAGTTGATGCGTGGCCTGTGAAAGATCTTCAGCGCCCACAACCCGATTGATCAGACCAATGCGCTCGGCACTGTTGGCATCGAACCGATCCCCCAGCAAGACCAGTTCCATACTGCGTTTCATACCAATACTGCGTGGCAGGTGCCAGCTTGCACCGCCATCGGGACTCGCTCCGATGTGACAGTATGCAAGGCTGAACACCGCCTGATCGGAGGCGATGGCAAGATCACAGGCCGCCACCAGGCTGATACCAAACCCGGCAGCGCTACCCTCGATACTGGCGATCACGGGTTGTGGCATCGAACGAAGAGTCATAATCAGCCCATTCACCGACTG
>JBFIID010000098.1:0-8382 GCA_041601415.1 Gammaproteobacteria bacterium | reverse complement strand
TGGCAATACCAAAGTCCGTCAACAAGGGGGTGCCATTCTTACGGAAAAGAATATTCGCGGGTTTAACATCACGGTGGATGATGCCCTTGCGATGCGCCGCCTCCAACGCACTGCCAATGCGGCTTAGTAGCTCGAGTGCCTGTTGGGCGGTGGAATAACGACTCAGGCGTTGTTTGAGATCGCCACCTTCCACATATTCCATCGAGATATAGATAGCATCTTCGGTAATGCCGATGTCATAGATGGTGACGATGTAGGGGTGATTCAGGGCCGCAACCATACGCCCTTCATTCAGGAATCGTTCGACAGACTCGGGCGAGTCCACCTTGGTGGTATCCAGCACCTTGAGCACTACCTGTCGACCCAGAGAATCCTGGATCGCAAGATATGCGCTGGCCATGCCGCCCTGACCTATTCTGCGATCTATTTTATAACCGGGGATTTCCATTGCGTCGAATTATACTTCCTGTATCAGCGATTTGCTGAATTATGAATGAGTCAGATCGCCCTCTTTTGTGCGAACCAATGCAAAGTCATGACAACTATCACGCCTGTCACCATTAACAGTAACGCGAAAATGACCGTTTCATCCAAACTTGCTGGAATAACCGGGCTTGACTCAATCAGTCGTTGTTTGCCCCTGATCGTCTCATAGACCCGTTCCTGAAATGGCCACAGTAACCAGAATGAAGCGATCAGGAAGCCGGTAATCACCAGCAATGTGCCATGATAGGCAACATGCAGCAACCATGACAGCAGTCGACTAAACAGCAATAAGCCGGTCACCGCCCCGAGTCCAAAGGCAATAATGACATCAAATTTGAAATGACCTATCGCATCGAAAATGAAAGCGTATTTCTTCAGTAGCAGAAGAATGAAAGAGCCGGAGATGCCGGGCAGGATCATCGCGCAGATCGCTATCGCGCCAGAAATAAAAATAAACCAGCTGGCATCAGGCGTCGTAACGGGTACCAGGGTGACAATAACGAGGCCGACAATGACACCTCCCAGTAACAGCAGGATATCTGTCATTCCCTTCACTTTTGTCTCGCCCAGCAGGATCACAATCGAGCCTATGATCAAGCCACAGAATAGCCCATAAACCAGTTCCGGATGACTCAGGATCAGCCCGGGTAGAGAAATAACCCGAGTGAAAAATAACAGGGCGATGAAGATCCCGCCAAGTAGCGGCAGGAGAAAAGAAAAATGAGCCTGACGAAAAGAAGCCGCGAGTTCAAAACTCAGGAGTTTTCGCAGCCACACAAGGTCAAAGGATTTAATCGCGTCGATCAGTTGTGGATAGATCCCCAGAATAAACGCCATGGTGCCGCCACTGACTCCCGGCACCACGTCTGCTGCCCCCATGCAGAAACCTTTAAGGGTAAGCAGCAGTCTGGATTTTACGGTACTTTGAATCTCCCGACTCATCCCCTGGCGTGAATGGCACGACTGATCTCATGCACCGCGGCGACGAGAGCACCAACATGCTCCGGATTAACCTGTGGGGTAACCCCATGTCCCAGATTAAACACATGCCCCGGATGCGCACCGAAATCATTCAGTATCCATTCGGCTTCCTGGCGAATCCGTTCTGGTGAGGCATATAACATGGAAGGTTCCATGTTGCCCTGCAGTGCGACACGATCACCCACGCGCTGTCTGGCATTGCCGATATCGCAGGTCCAGTCCACACCTATTGCGTCACAGCCACTATCGGCGATCAATTCCAGCCACTGGCCACCACCCTTGGTAAACAGGGTCACGGGTATCCGCGCTCCGTCATGCTCACGCTGCAGACCATCAACAATTTTCTTCATATATCGTAATGAAAATTCCTGATAATCCCGGGTGGTCAGGGTGCCGCCCCAGGAATCGAAAACCATGACGGCCTGTGCACCATTTTTAATCTGCGCATTAAGATAGTGGGTAACCGATTCAGCCACCTTATCCAGTAATTCATGCATCAGTTCGGGTGACTGGTACATCAGGGATTTGGTCAGGCGATATTCCTTGCTACTACCGCCTTCGACCATGTAGGTCGCCAGCGTCCAGGGACTACCAGCAAAACCGATCAGGGGAACACGTCCATCGAGTTCCTTGCGTATGAGTCGCACCGCACTCATCACATAGTCGAGATCATCTTCCGGATCAGGGATGCCTATGGCATGAATATCTTCCGGCGTCCTGACAGGACGGTCAAAGCGAGGTCCGATTCCTTCATTCAACGTCAGCCCCAGGCCCATCGCATCGGGAATAGTAAGGATGTCAGAAAAAAGAATGGCGGCATCCAGTGGAAAACGTTCCAGCGGTTGCAAGGTCACTTCACAGGCCAGATCAGGGGTCTTGCACAGCGTCACGAAATCCCCGGCTTTTTCACGTGTAGCCCGATATTCAGGTAGATAACGTCCCGCCTGACGCATAATCCAGATCGGAGTCTGATCTACTGGCTGACGCAAAAGCGCACGGAGGAAACGATCATTCTTAAGTGGTGTAGTCATCTATGTTCAAAACCATGTTGATGAAAAAAAACGCACCGGCAGAATCAGGCCAGTGCTATAACAGCAGGTATCTCGTGATTAAACCGCGAGGTAGTCGAGTATCCCTTCAGCCGCATTGCGGCCTTCAAATACGGCAGTCACGACCAGATCGGCTCCGCGTACCATGTCACCGCCGGAGAAGACTTTTTCGTTGCTGGTCTGGAATTTATATTTACTTGTGCCACTCGCCCTGATGCGCCCACCCTCATCGGTTTCGATGCCAAAGGGTTCAAACCAGTTGGCCGGACTTGGGCGAAAACCAAAGGCAATAATCACTGCGTCTGCCGGCAAAATTTCTTCTGAACCAGGCACCACCTCGGGTACACGGCGGCCACGCTCATCCGGTGCACCCATTTCGGTTCTGACAACCTTGACGCCTTCGACTCTATCATCGCCAACGATCTCTACGGGTTGCCGATTCCACAGGAACTCGACGCCTTCTTCCTTGGCATTCGTAACTTCTCGCATTGACCCCGGCATGTTCGCCTCATCGCGACGATAGGCACAGCTCACGCTTTTCGCACCCTGGCGAATCGAGGTCCGGTTACAGTCCATCGCGGTATCACCACCACCCAGCACCACCACGTTTTTACCTTTCATATCGATAAAATCGCTGGCGTCGGTAGCCATCACATTCTTTATATTCGAGATCAGGAATGGCAGGGATTCGTAAACGCCTGGCATATCTTCACCGGGGAACCCGCCCTTCATGTAGGTATAGGTACCCATGCCCAGGAAGACGGCATCATATTCATCAAGCAGTTCCTGGAAGGGTTTGTCCTTACCGATCTCGGTATTCAGTACAAACTTCACACCCATTTCTTCCATCATTTCACGGCGCTGGATAACGACTTCTTTTTCCAGTTTGAACGGCGGAATACCGTACATCAGCAGGCCACCAATCTCGTCATAGCGATCAAATACAACTGCTTCAACACCGTTGCGGACAAGAATGTCTGCACACCCCAGTCCCGCCGGACCCGCACCGACAATAGCAACCTTTTTGCCGGTCGCAACAACATCCGACATATCCGGTTTCCAGCCCTGCTTAACGGCCTCATCAGTAATGTATTTTTCAATCGATCCAATCGTTACCGCCCCAAACCCGTCATTCAAGGTGCAGGCACCTTCACACAATCGATCCTGTGGACAGATTCGGCCACACATCTCGGGCAGGGAATTGGTTTTATGCGACAGTTCGGCCGCCTCGAACAAATTACCTTCCTTGATCAATTTCAGCCAGTTGGGAATGTAGTTATGTACCGGGCATTTCCATTCACAATAGGGGTTACCGCAACCCAGGCATCTTGCCGCCTGTTCAGACACGCCTACCGTATCGTATTCGCCATAGATTTCTTTCCATTGACGGATACGTATCTTGGCCGGTGTCTTTTCCGGGTCGACTCTGGGCACTTCAAGAAATTCAAAATTATCGCGCATGAGTATGATTCTATATTGACGTTTTTGCCTGTATCAGGCAGCAGCCCGCAGGCTATTTAGTAATGAACTGAGCTTTGCGGCCTTGGGTTTAACCAGCCACATTTTCTCCACGTAGATACGGAAATTATCGAGTATCTCCTGTCCTTTCCTGCTACCTGTTTCTGCCACATATTCCTTCAAAAGGTCGTGCAGATAATGACGATATGGACCCATCTCGGAAGGCACCAGGCGATGAATATCAATCAGCTCATGATTGTATCGATCGATAAAGGTGTTGCTCTGATCCAGCACAAAGGCAAAACCACCCGTCATTCCGGCACCGAAGTTGACCCCGGTCAGGCCCAGCACGGTGACAACACCACCCGTCATATATTCACAACCGTGATCACCGATGCCTTCAACCACGGCAACCGCGCCGGAGTTTCTCACTCCAAAACGCTCTCCGGCCAGACCGGAAGCGAACAACTTGCCACCGGTGGCACCATACAGGCAGGTATTCCCGATGATGGTGGTTTTATGTGATTTGAACTTCGATTTGCGTGGTGGGTAAATCACCAGCTTACCGGCAGCCATGCCCTTGCCAACATAGTCATTGGCATCGCCTTCCAGATACATATTCAGGCCGCCCGCATTCCAGACGCCGAAGCTCTGTCCGGCGGTTCCTTTCAGATACAGGTTCAGCGGGTTCTCAGCCATGCCATAGTTGCCATGACGACGGGCAATCTCGCCTGAAATACGGGCGCCTATGGAGCGGTTGATGTTCTTGAGTTCATAATGGAACTCTCCACCACTGGACGCCTCGATGGCCGGTAACATATCGACCACCATCTGTTCCGCCAGTTCACCCTTGTCGAAGGGCTGGTTCTGGGGTTCCAGACAGAACCTTGGCTTGTCGGCGTGAATGCCGCCATCAGACAGGATCTGACTGAAGTCGATACGCTTCTGGCGTTCTGTCTCAGCTTCGCGAACCGCCAGCAGGTCACTGCGACCGATCAACTCTTCGATGCTGCGAACACCGACAGATGCCATCCAGTGACGGGTTTCTTCGGCGATGAACTGGATATAGTTCATCACCATCTGCACCTTACCGATGAAGTGACGTGAGCGCAGAACATTATCCTGTGTCGCAACACCCGTGGCACAGTTGTTCAGATGACAGATACGCAGGTATTTACAGCCCATCGCAACCATTGGCCCGGTGCCAAAACCGAAACTTTCGGCGCCCAGAATCGCGGCCTTCACAACGTCAAGACCGGTCTTCAGTCCGCCATCGGTCTGCAGTCGCACTTTGTCGCGCAGGTTGTTTGCTCGCAAGGCCTGATGGGTCTCGGTAAGTCCGAGTTCCCAGGGACTACCTGCATATTTAACACTGGTCAGCGGACTGGCACCCGTACCACCGTCGTAACCCGAGATGGTAATCAAATCGGCATAGGACTTCGCTACACCTACGGCGATGGTTCCCACGCCCGCTTCGGCTACCAGTTTTACGGAGACCAGCGCCTGCGGGTTGACCTGCTTAAGGTCAAAGATCAACTGCGCCAGATCTTCAATCGAGTAAATATCATGATGTGGTGGTGGTGAAATAAGCGCAACACCGGGGTTTGAGAAGCGCAGTCTTGCGATCATCTCGTTAACCTTGTCACCCGGCAACTGTCCACCTTCACCCGGCTTGGCACCCTGCGCCACCTTGATCTGCAGGACTTCGGCATTGACCAGATAATGGGGAGTAACCCCAAAACGACCAGAGGCGATCTGTTTGATCTTTGACATCTTGTCGGTGCCAAATCGAACCAGATCCTCGCCCCCTTCACCTGAATTGGAACGCGCACCCAGACGGTTCATGGCCATCGCCAGGGTTTCATGTGCTTCGGGAGACAGGGCACCGAGTGACATACCCGCAGAATCAAAGCGCTGGATGATGGCCTCTATGGGTTCTACTTCATCGAGGGGAATCGGTGTCACATCATCACGTAGTTTCAACAGATCACGTAATACTGCAATGGGACGGTTATTGATCAGATCCGCATGTTCCTGCCAGTCGGCATAGTCACCAGACAGCACCGCCTTATGCATGGTCTGCACCACGTCCGGGTTATAGGCATGATATTCACCACCGTGGACGAATTTCAGCAGCCCGCCCTGTTTGATCGGTTTGCGCGGATTCCAGGCCTCTCTGGCCAGTAAGGTCTGATCTTCGTGCAGATCTGCAAAGTTGATTCCCTGAATTCGGCTGACCGTTCCCGGGAAACAGATATTAACGACTTCGTCGTTCAGACCGACAATTTCAAACAATTGCGAACCACGGTAAGAGGAGATGGTAGAAATCCCCATCTTGGATAAAATTTTATACAGCCCCTTACCCATGCCCTTCACATAGGCACCGGCAATCTCTTCGGAGGACAAACCGGAAATTTCACCACGCTCCACCATTCCCTGCAGGGATTCATAGGCCAGGTAG
Organism: Gammaproteobacteria bacterium; assembly: GCA_041601415.1. Taxonomy (GTDB): domain Bacteria; phylum Pseudomonadota; class Gammaproteobacteria; order JBFIID01; family JBFIID01; genus JBFIID01. The sequence goes on along the minus strand of JBFIID010000098.1, from coordinate 1,947 downwards.
GGGAACACCGCCGTCGCGCCATAGCCAATCAGGCAGGCAAAGTGGTGCGAATCGCGCACGGTACCGGTCTCGATGATCAGATTCGCCTCACAGCGCAGACCCTTTTCAATCAAGCCATGATGTACCGCACCCGTGGCGAGTAAGGCATGTACGGGAAGTTGTCCCTGCTCGACATTACGATCGCTGAGCACAAGGATAGTATGGCCATTTTTAACCGCTTCCAGTGCCTCGTTTACGATTTGGTTCAGTGCTTCACCGAGCGGTATATCCTGCTGACGATTAAGCTTGATCAGGGTTGATCGATAACCTGACTCATCAATACTGGTCACCTGATTAAATCGGCGTTCCGTCAGGCAGGGTGATTCAATCACCACACGCCCGGCGTATTCCTCACTTTCCTTAAACAGATTCAGCTCTTTACCCAGGCAGCTTTCCAGCGACATCACGATCGCCTCTCGCAGAGGGTCGATGGCAGGATTGGTTACCTGTGCGAACTGCTGACGGAAATTGTCATACAGCGAACGGACATGCTGAGACAATACCGGCAACGGGGTATCATCACCCATCGAACCGACGGCTTCCTGACCGGCTTCTGCCGTGGGTCGAAGAATCTGATCGCGTTCCTCGAAGGTCAGGTTAAACATCTTCTCGTAGACAGCGAGCTGTTTTTGACCAAAAGGCTGAGAGCTTAATTTATCGCCTGCAAAACTGGATGTCAGTCGACGCGCATATTTGTCCATCCACTGTCGGTATGGATGGCGGGATTTCAGATAATTATCGACATCCTTGGGCAGCATCAATTTACCGGTGCTGGTATCAACTGCGATCATCTGACCCGGTCGTACACGACCCTTCATTACGACCTGATCGGGCGCATAGTCGTAGACACCGATTTCAGACGCCAGGGTGATATGTCGATCTTTGGTCACCACGAAGCGTGCTGGTCGCAGACCATTTCTATCCAGACAACAGGCCGCGTAGCGTCCATCGGTCAGCACCACGCCGGCAGGACCGTCCCAGGCTTCCATATGCATCGAATTGTATTCATAGAAAGCGCGCAATTCCGGGTCCATGCGATCAATGTTCTGCCAGGCAGGCGGTATCAGCATGCGCATGGCCCGGAAGATATCTACACCACCCGCCAGCATTACTTCCAGCATGTTATCCAGACTCGAAGAATCGGAACCGTCCATATTCACCAGGGGCTGTAATTCAGCAAGATTCGGCAGGTGTTCTGAATTGAATACGTGCGCGCGTGCCTGTGCCCAGTTTCGGTTGCCCCTGATCGTATTGATTTCACCATTATGCGCCAGCAGGCGGAACGGCTGAGCCAGTCGCCACTGTGGCCAGGTATTGGTGGAGAAACGCTGGTGGAACACCGCCAGTGAGGTTTCCAGTGCTGGATTATCGAGATCCAGGTAGAAAACTCTCAAAAAGGCTGGCATTACCAGCCCTTTATATGAAAGCACACGGGAAGACAGCGAGGGCACGTAAAACACATCATCACTGGGGCGCAGGGCATTTTCTGCATAGCGACGGGCAATAAACATCTGCCGTTCAAAGCTCACTTCATCCATACCCTCGGGGGCATTGACGAATATTTGCTCGATGCGTGGCAGGCAGGCCTTGGCATCAACACCACAGGCGGACTCGTCGATGGGCACCTCACGCCAGCCCAGGACTTCAAGCCCTACATCCTCAATATGACGCGCGAGTACCTGACGTGATGTTGCCGCCAGATCTGCATCCTGATTCAGGAAGACCATACCAACCGCATAGCGTTCGGCAAGTGCATAGCCGAGTTCTGTGGCGATACCGCGCAGGAAGCTATCTGGTTTCTTCAATAAGAGTCCGCAGCCATCACCCGTCTTGCCATCGGCCGATACCGCACCGCGATGAGTAAGCCGACACAGTGAGTTGATCGCCGTATCCAGTAGCGAATGACTG
>JBFIID010000097.1:0-8400 GCA_041601415.1 Gammaproteobacteria bacterium | reverse complement strand
TGACTCAGTGGGGTGTTGGCCGGAATGGATACCGGGCTGTTTGGATCTGCAGGATCCTGCAGAACATCGTTGAGCGTCACAACATCACGCTTCAACGCGTACATCATGCCATTAATATTGGTCGCGCCGAGGCGGTTCCACATTAACGGCATATCGAAAGCCACGACATTTGCAGTGACCGTGCGGTTACATTGGGCTGCCACTGCATTACTCAGTAGCATTCCTCCGACCGCAATCGGTAACAGCGCTGCCGCCTTCCGATACTTATTGGACTTCGATTTTTTCATGGCTATTACTCCCATGCGTTTTTTGAATTGTGCGTAGCGCGAATCTCCCAAAACACGTTTACGCACACCTTTCCCCGCGGGATTATTTTCCAAAAACAGGAAGTGTTTTTCTTCTGTCCCAAGTACAGTCGTAAAATGTTCATTGGGACAGCGAAGACCTGTACCCAGGTACAGGTCTTCAAGCGGACTTTAGGTGAGTGCCAGTAAAATCCAGAAGTGCGCCTTACCTTCATGATTTACTTGACTATTTTACTAAAGTTTTTGCCCTTTCAAGGAAATTTCTCATGATATTTCAAATTTAAAAACAGGTATTTAGATGATTTTTTTAAGAGATCTATGAAATTATAATCAGGCCATACCTGTACCTTTATTCATGCTCTTTATCGATGCAGGCAGGCCTGTATTTAAGCTGGAAATGCAAACCTGAAATGTTGATGCCTGATCAAAAGCTGCGTGTTTACCCTGACCTTCCTGTACGCGTTTTTTATGCAGGCGGAAGGGAAAGTATTGAGGCATCGGAAACCTCTGATGGTGACGCAATCAGGGCGCGCCCGGCATGCACTCCCAAAGACACTGGAAAGGCCAGCTAGATGTCCGGAAAAAGATCGCCCTGACTGCTGTTGATTTATCCACTTACAGGCCGTTGCTAAGAATTATGTTTATCTGTGCTTAGCATTCACCAGAACGGGATTATCGGTTACTATCCAGTAAAGCTCATGAGTGCACACTAAGGCAGTTGATGTGAAACAGTGCACCGAAGTGTAAGTGCGGAGTGTCTAGGATCTTTCATACGCTCTGAACCATGTACTCTCACCTTACGGTATGAGAAAGATCTGATAGTCCGTGTGCGCAGGGGACACTACATCAGGGTAACTCTGGAATAGAAGCGAATAAAAAAAGATGAACCTGACATTTGATATCTCGGGAAGTCAGATAGACGGAGCCCGGGACTATCAGGAAGATGCCTTCCTGATCACAAACCTGGCCGGCTCTGGCAGCGGAGAACAGGCTTCACTGATTATCTGTGCTGATGGCATGGGCGGACACGCCGCCGGAAATGTCGCCAGTAACATGGCCATTCAGGCCTTCAATCGCCATTTTTCTACCCACCACGGTAAGGATGAGGTCTATCAAATCCTCACGGACGGTGTCGGTAGCGCCAATTATTCAATTGCAGAAACCGTCAAGGAAACAGCCGCACTAAAGGGTATGGGCTGTACCCTCGTCTCCGCCTTTTTTGAAGCAAACCATCTATGGTGGGTGAGTGTTGGTGACAGCCACCTGTACCTGTTAAGAGACGGCGAACTGAAGAAAAAGAATGCCGACCACAGCTACGGTGGTTTCCTCGACCGCATGGCGGCCGACGGTAAGGAAATAGAACCCGAACCGGGTTTCGCCCGCAACATGCTGATGAGCGCACTGACCGGTGATGACATCGCGGATATTGACTGTCCACATACCCCGCTGGAACTCAAACCGGGTGACCGCATTGTCATCTCCAGCGACGGCCTGGATACACTCAGTGCCGGTAAAATCATTCACTACAGTAACGAATCGACTAACGCCAAGGAATGCGTAGACAACCTGCTACAGGCCGTGACTGATGCGGCTATGCCACGACAGGACAACACCACGGTTATTGTCATTGATGTTCATGACAAGGATGCCGTTGCAACGGCAGTACCAGAGCCGGAGTTCGAAGAAATCATCATTGAAGATGATAGCGACAGCACTGAACCTCATGACCCGGAACCTGACCTCGATAAGACACTGGAAAGTATAAGTCCGTCTGCTGAGGGAGAAAGCAGTGGCGGAGGCATGGGTAAAATCATCGGCATTGTGGTGCTTCTGCTGGCCATTGCCGGCGGCGCATTCGTGTTCCTTACCGGCGATAAACCCACACCACGCCCGGAAATTGAAGTAGAGAAAGAAGCCCCGGTTACGCAACCTGCTCCCCCTGCTGAAGTTACCAGGGCACCGGCCGTTGAACCGGTCATCGAAAAGCCTGCACCTGTCGTCAAACCGGTAGAGCAGAAAGCTGAGTCCGTAAAACCGGTTCCCACCACCAGCAAAGGTGTTTTCAGTGATCGATTGAAAAGTGGTGGCAACGGCCCGGAGATGATCTGGATCCCGGCAGGAAAGTTCAGCATGGGCAGCCCGACCAGTCGCACCGACTTTGATGAACGTCCCAGGCATACGGTCAGTATTGAACGCATGGCGATGAGTAAGTACGAGGTCAGCTTCGCGGAATATGAACAATTTGCCAATGCCACCGGCCGTAAGATTCCAGACAATCTTTACCTGGAAAAAACCACCCATCCGGTCATCAATGTGAGCTGGGACGATGCATTGGCCTATACCAAGTGGCTAAGCCGGGAAAGCGGACATAAGTATCGCCTGCCTTCGGAGTCTGAATGGGAATATGCCGCTCGTGCGGGAACGATTGATGACTATTGGTGGGGCAGAAAAATTGGCAAGAACAATGCCCATTGCTTTGGCTGTAGTACCGCCTATGACCCACGCGTACCCACCAAACGAGGCAGCTTCAAGGCCAATCCTTTTGGTCTGTTTGATACCAGTGGTAACGTACTCGAATGGGTCTATGACTGCTATCATGAAAACTATGAAGGTGCCCCCACAGACGGCTCTGTGTGGGAAGGTGGTGATTGCTCTGTGCGTATCGTCAGAGGCGGTTCATACGGCAGCCCGCCACCCGCGCTACGTAACGCCAAACGGGATAAATTCAAATCCGACAGAAGCTACGATAACATCGGTTTCCGTGTCGTTCGCGAACCCTGATTAATTTGTCATTTGCTAGCGGTCATTTGTCACTGAATGATTTCTGACTGCTGCGCTGTCGTAGGGTAAGCATGCAACCTGGTGTGCGACGCGTTTCAATCAGCTATGCGGTTTTTTATCGCTATGTCCCAGATCCTTTTCCGGCGAGATCACATCACGTAATAACTGTTTGAGTTCCTTTGCTTCAGGATAACGTCCCTGCTGTTTTTTGTTGAACAACACATCCCCGTTGACCCGTACCTCAAAGATGCCTCCCGTGCCGGGGATTAACACCAGTTCTCCTATTTCTTCACCAAAGGTCATTAACAACTCCTGTGCCATCCAGCTTGCGCGCAGGATGAATCGGCACTGACTACAATACTCGATCTCTACTCTTGGACTTCTCATTACAACGCTCATTGCTCACCTTTTATTTTTATCTCTGCAGGAATGAAAAGCAGATATTTTATTCAATCACAATGTTACACTAAGCGGCATGTCTGCCGACTGGTCACCTCCTCCCTATCGCGTGCGTATCAGCACCCGGGCCAAGTCTGTGCATCTACGCATCTGTCTACACAAAGGCCTTGAGGTCGTTATCCCGAAAGGTTTTAGTCAACGTGCAATACCCGAGATGTTATACCGGCGTCGTGACTGGCTGGACAGTTCACTCGGAAAAATAGCCCGCAAGCGAGATCATCTGACCGAACACTTTGGCGGCCTGTGCCCGGATGAAATAATTCTGCGTGCGGCAGACCAACGCTGGTTAATTAATTACCAGCAGACCGATGAATTTTCTCCTTCGGTAAAGAAAATCGGCGCCAACCTGCTACGCATCAACTACCAGAATCGTGAAGAGGACACACCACGCCTGCTGCAGGGCTGGTTAAAAAAAGAAACCCGAAAAACGCTGGTACCCCAACTTCGGGCGACTGGCCGGGAAATGAATTTAAACTTTAAACGCACATCGGTACGTTCACAGAAAACCCTGTGGGGAAGCTGTTCCTCTTCCGGCACTATCAGCATCAATAGTCGCCTCATGTTTCTGCCCACCGAACTGGTTAGATATGTCTTTGTGCATGAACTCTGTCATACCCGCCACATGAACCATTCGGCGGCGTTCTGGAAACTGGTGGGAGAAAAAATGCACGACTTTGAGCGCTATGAGGCCGAGCTGAAAAACGCCTGGAAATATATACCGCTATGGGCAGGGGAATAGATAGGTGATAGGTGATTATTATTGCCTACTGAGGGAAATTACATCTATTTGTTTCGCTTTTTGAAACCTGGCCCGCTTCCAGCTCATCGAACATCTAAGTCAAACACGGCTTATGCGTGAAGCATGAGGCACAGTCATCCAATTTTTTCTTCTGTTTTCTCCGTGTTCCCTGTGCTCTCCGTGGCAAACAGTTTTTTAGATTTCACCTCAACGGCTCAGTGCCATCATTAGTATCCAGCGCAATAATACTACTGCGTAAATATCGCAGCAGAATCAGCCCCGGCAGTGCCAGCCCGAAGGTCATCAGAAAGAACCAGGTCCAACCGGAATAATCCACCATCACACCTGCGGCTGGCCCAACGAACACCCTGCCAATTGCCGCCAGTGACGAGAGCAAAGCAAATTGCGTAGCGGTGTAACGATGATGGCAAAGCGCAATCAGCAGGGCGACAAATGCTGCGGTTCCCATACCGCCCGCAAGATTCTCACAGGCCACCACCGTGATCAGTCCCAGATAGCTCTTACCCGCAATCGATAAAAACATGAAACCCAGATTTGTCACGGCCTGAAATATGCCAAACACCATCAATGAGCGATAGAGTCCGAGTTTCATCATCATCACCCCGCCCCAGAGACCGCCCAGCAGGGTCGCCAGCAGTCCGGTGCTTTTATTGATCACGCCAATGTCGGTGAGACTAAAACCGGGGCCCTTGATCAGAAAGGCGGTTGTCAGGGTGCCGGCAAAGGCATCCCCCAGTTTGTAGAGAATAATCATCAGCAGGATCAACAGTGCACAGTTGCGCCCCATGAACTCCCTGAAGGGTTCAATTACGGCCTCCTGTAATGTGGCAGGCGGCTTTTGTTCAAGCTCTGCCTCTGGGCCAAACAGGGACGACAGGAGTCCGAGGCTCATTAAAGCAGCCATGATCAGGTAGGTGTTGAGCCAGCCGATCTGATCCGCCAGAACCAGTGCCAGTCCGCCAGAAACCAGCATCGCGATGCGATATCCCGCCACCGAGACCGCCGCGCCCATACCGCGCTCATCACTGCGCAGGGTATCTGCACGATAGGCATCAATCGAGATATCCTGCGTGGCCGACATAAAGGCCACCGCCAGGGCTGCGACCGCCAGTACCCAGCCGACCTCTCCCTGCATCTGGCTGGCCATCAGTGCCAGTAACACCATCATGCCGATCTGCGACAGTGCCATCCAGCCACGGCGTCGGCCTAACCAGGGCGGCACGAAACGATCCATGAACGGTGCCCAGATAAACTTGAGTACATAGGGCAGGCCGGTCAGTCCAAACAGACCGATAATGCGGATATCAACGTCCGAAGACGCCAGCCAGGCCTGCAGGGTACCGCCACTCAGGGCCAGCGGCAGGCCAGAGGAAAAGCCAAGGAACAGCATGATGCCAATACGCGGGTTGCTGAGCAGGGCTCGGTAATCAATACGGCTGGATGACAAGCTGACGTCCTGTGGGAAACTAAGTCGGCGTGCAGGATAACAAATTCACCGTCTGGGCGTATCACTCATGGCTGTGTATCATGCGATTTCCTGCACAAGTGGATAGACCGATGGGTACAGAGATCGAACACAAATTTTTACTCGCCAATGACAATTGGCGTCAGCTGGTAGAACGCAGTGAAGAATTCAGCCAGGGTTATCTGGCCAACAATGAACGCTGTTCCGTTCGAGTAAGGGTCGCCGGTGACCGCGCCTGGCTGAATATGAAAGGTGCAACGCTAGGCGTATCCCGCACAGAGTTTGAATTTGCGATTCCGGTCGAAGAGGCTCAGGAGATACTGGAGACCCTGTGTGTGCGGCCTTATATCAGCAAGACACGTCATTTTGTCACGCAGGGACAACATACCTGGGAGATCGATGAGTTCCATACCGACAATGACGGTCTGATCGTCGCCGAAATCGAACTGGCACTTGAGGGTGAGGAGTTTCAGCGCCCGGACTGGCTGGGGCAGGAAGTCTCCGACGACCCACGCTACTACAACGCCTGTCTGGTAAAGAATCCCTATAAAAATTGGTGATTTAGCCTGGCTTCTGCAAGTGCATAAGAAACCCCGGCCTGTGCTACACTTTGTGCACATGCCCTGTCTGCGGATATCCATTCACTCACTATGAGCAACACCGACAACACCTCACAACTCATCGACCGCTTCGGCCGCATCGTCAACTATGTGCGCATTTCCGTCACCGATCGTTGTGATTTTCGTTGTGTCTACTGCATGTCGGAAGAAATGGAATTCATGCCACGTGCAAAAATCCTGAATCTGGAAGAACTGGCGATGATCGCGCGTGCCTTTGTCGAACTCGGGGTTGGCAAGATTCGCTTCACGGGTGGTGAACCGCTGGTGCGCAACAATGTGCTGGATCTGTTCGAGAAAACCGGCAAGCTGCCCGGCCTGCGTGAAATGGTCCTGACCACTAATGGTTCGCAGCTAACCCGCATGGCGGCGGATCTGAAAAAAGCCGGTGTGAAACGCATTAATATCAGTCTGGATTCACTGGATGAAGAAAAATTCAAACGCATTACCCGAACCGGGCAACTGAAGCAGGTTCTGAGTGGCATCGAAACCGCACGTGAAACCGGCTTTGAAAAACTCAAGCTCAATACCGTCATCCTGAAAAATAGAAATCACGAAGAGGTACTGGATCTGGTCGACTTCGCCAGTAGTCGTGGCATGGATATCAGCTTTATTGAGGAAATGCCGCTGGGCATGGTGAGTGAACATGATCGTGCTGAGGCCTATTATTCCAGCGATCAGATCCGCAGTGATATTGAACAGAAATACGAACTCATTTCGACCACCGAAACCACCGGTGGCCCGGCACGCTATTTCCGCATCACCGAAACGGGTACACGGGTCGGGTTTATTTCTCCACATAGTCATAATTTCTGTGACACCTGCAACCGGGTTCGCCTCACTGTTGAGGGTCGCCTGCTGCTGTGTCTCGGACAGGAGCATTCGGTCGATCTGCGCGAAGTGATTCGCAGTCATCCGGGTGATATGGAAAAACTAAAACAGGCAATTCGTGACTCAATGGCAATCAAACCCAAGGGACACGAATTTAATCTAGAGGACAAACCGATCATCTTCCGCCACATGAGCGTCACTGGCGGTTAACCGATGTCACAGATGTATCGACCTGAACTCAGCCAATCGGGTCTCTCTCCCACCTATTCCACCACCGCCGTTGACGAATATGGCAACACCCGCGAGAGTGATATCGCCGGTGAGTTTCCCCTCACCCTGTATGTCGATAAACGCGAAATTGTGACCCTCATGACACTTGGTCGCGAGCCGGAACTACTGACCCTCGGCTATCTAAAAAACCAGGGGCTGATCACCGACATAGAACAGATAAAATCAGTACAGGTGGACTGGGAATCCGATGCCGTCGCGGTAACAACCAGTGCGGATCAATCCGGCTGGAACGAGATTCTGGAAAAACGCACGGTCACCACCGGCTGTGGACAGGGCACGGTCTTCGGCAACATCCTCGAACAGCTGGACAGTATTCAATTAGGCCGACCTCAGATCCGGCAATCCATGATCTATGCGCTGCTATCGAATCTGAATGCCTATAACGAGGTATATAAAAATGCCGGTGCGGTGCATGGCTGCGCACTGTGTCAGGCGGATCAGATCATCAGTTTTGTCGAAGATGTCGGACGCCACAATGCGGTGGATGCCATCGCCGGCAAGATGTGGCTGGAAGATATAAGCGGCACTGATAAGTTTTTCTACACCACGGGCAGACTCACCTCGGAGATGGTGATCAAGGTCGCCCTGATGGGGATCCCGGTACTGCTCTCCCGTTCCGGTGTCACACGCATGGGACTGGAACTGGCGCGTCAGGTCGGTGTGACCATGCTGGCCCGCGCCAAGGGCAAACATTTCATGATCTATAATGGCGCAGAACAGATTGAATTCGATGCCATTCCGGCACCCAAACCCGGCCAGCTTCAATCGGTTTAGCGGTTTCAGCAGAGACTCTCGAAAAAAACGTCAGCACGCTTCGTTTCTGTGCATTTCACAGCCTATAATAGGCGCCGAATCCATCACCATTCATTTACAGAATAATCATCATGAAAC
>JBFIID010000096.1:0-8543 GCA_041601415.1 Gammaproteobacteria bacterium | reverse complement strand
TGATCACCCCGGTCCAGGTCGCCGTCATTTTGATCAATATAGGAATATCACCGGTCTTTCTGATCATCACATTACTGGCAGCAAAGGCCATCCCGGAAGAAATTGCCAACAGATCGGCCCAGTCCAGAGATGACCATATGCCCATTTCCTCAGGCCACAGGATTATCAGGGACCCGGTCATGGCGAGCCCCAATACCAGCCATGATCGACGATTGAGTTTTTCATCCAGAAAGAAACACCCCAGTAACACTGTCCAGACCGGTGATAGATAAAACAACAGCACGACGCGCACTACATTGCCATCCAGTAGCGCCAGTATGAAGGAGACATTGCACCAGCCAGCAAATATTGCCAACAGACAGATATTGCCTGGCATTTTTCTAATAATCGGGAGATGCGGCACTAGCCAGGGCAGGCAAGGCACCAATACAACGGCATAAATGATCAGCGTCGACCACAGGCCACTGAGCCCTGCGTCACCAAGCAAACGCAGTGGATACCAGATAACGCCCCAGAGAGTCGCTGCGATCAGCAAACTCAGGACAGGCAGGTATTTCACCCGGTCATTGGTCGCACTGCCTGAATTCACCTATAATCCCCTGCCGAAAAATAATAATTTCAATCTATTGTTCACAAAATCCCTTGTCTGCACTATGAATCAGGTTGCCCAATGAATCAGGCATTGAAACTGCTGCACCCTTATCCGTTCGAAAAGCTGGCAAAAGTCAGGGCAACGGTAACACCTCGTGAGGATTTAAGCCCCATCAGCCTTGCCATCGGTGAGCCTAAACACCCAACCCCGGCCTTCATCACTGATGCACTGATCAGCCATTTACACACGACCTCGAATTATCCCACAACCCGGGGACTTGATAGCCTGCGGGCGGCGATTGCCGACTGGCTATGTGAGCGCTTTTCACTGCCGACAGATTCACTGGATATCGAACAAAATATTATTCCCGTATCAGGCACACGCGAAGCACTGTTTGCGATTGCCCAGTGTGTGGTCGACCGGCAACAGAGCAACCCTCTGATCCTGATGCCCAATCCCTTTTATCAGATCTATGAAGGCGCTGCCCTGATCGCGGGTGCACAGGCCGTTTATCTGAATTGCAGTGCTGACAACAACTTCATCCCTGATTTTGATGAGGTCAGTGATGAGGTCTGGAAAGACTGCCAATTACTGTATCTCTGTTCCCCCGGCAACCCTACCGGTTCGGTGATCGATTATGCATGCCTGTGCAAATTACTGGATCTGGCCGATGAACACGATTTCGTGATTGCCTCGGATGAGTGCTACTCCGAAATCTATTTCGATGATGCCGAGCGTCCGGTCGGTCTGCTGGAAGCGGCGGCCCGATCTGGCCGCACGAATTATCGTCGTTGCGTGGTGTTTCACAGTCTCTCGAAACGCTCCAACGCACCGGGCATACGCTCCGGATTTGTTGCCGGTGACGCCAACATCCTGAAGCCGTTTCTACTGTTCAGAACCTATCATGGCTGTACCATGCCGCTCTATACCCAGGCGGCCAGCATACTGGCCTGGCAGGACGAAACTCACGTCGCCGAGAATCGTCGACTGTATACCGAAAAATTTGATGCCGTACTGGATATCCTTTCGCCAGTACTCAAGGTGGAGCGGCCCGAGGCAGGCTTCTATCTCTGGCCTGCGTTACCCTGTGACGATATCGAATTTGCCCGGGGCCTGTTACAGGAACAGAATGTGACGATATTACCCGGTAGTTTTCTCGGCCGTGAAGCGAACGGGCACAATCCCGGACAGGCGCGTGCCCGCATCGCACTGGTTGCACCACTGGATGAGTGCGTAGAGGCTGCGCACCGAATTAAACATTACATACAAACCCTATAAGCACAGGAACCCAAGCATGCAAGATCTGGAAAACATCATTAATCAAAGTTTTGAGGCGCGTGCCGACATCACCCCGGCCAACGCCAGCACTGAAATCAAGGATGCGGTCAAGGAAGCGCTGGCGCTACTGGACTCCGGTAAAAAACGCGTTGCAGAGAAAAAAGACGGTGACTGGGTAGTCAATGAATGGCTGAAAAAAGCGGTGCTACTGTCATTCAGACTCGAAGACAATAAAATCATCGAAGGTGGCTTTACTAAATTTTATGACAAGGTTCCGACCAAATTCGAGAATTATAACGAGGCACAATTTGCCGATGCGGGGATCCGCGTGGTTCCACCCGCAACCGCCCGTCGTGGCAGTTATATCGCCCCCAACACGGTGTTAATGCCCAGCTACGTCAATATCGGCGCCTATGTTGACAGCGGCAGCATGGTTGATACCTGGGTGACAGTGGGCTCCTGTGCCCAGATCGGCAAAAACGTGCACCTATCCGGTGGTGTTGGTATCGGTGGCGTACTGGAGCCTCTGCAGGCTTCCCCTACGATCATCGAGGACAACTGTTTCATCGGTGCCCGTTCGGAAATCGTTGAGGGTGTTATTGTCGAGGAAGGTTCGGTCATCTCGATGGGCGTTTACATCGGTCAGAGCACCCGCATTCTGAACCGTGAAACCGGTGAAATCAGTTATGGCCGGATCCCGGCCGGTTCGGTGGTCGTGTCCGGTAACCTGCCTTCCAAATGCGGTACCTACAGCCTCTATTGCGCCGTGATCGTTAAACAGGTGGATGCGAAAACACGTGGTAAGGTCGGTATCAATGAACTTCTGCGTTCAATCGACTGAGCAATCATAGATTGACGCATACCAGGCACAGGGACGTGCCTGCAGCAGGGATATAGACATGACCATCATTTATGGGATTAGTAACTGCGACACCGTGCGTAAGGCCAAACGCTGGTTAGATGAGCAGCAGATCGATTATCAGTATCACGATTTTCGTAAACAGGGGCTGGAAAAGGAGCTACTCGATAGCTGGGTAGATCAACTCGGTTGGGAAGTCCTGCTTAACCGGCGTGGTACCACATGGCGCAAATTAGCGAAAACCGACACCGAGGATCTCGATCAGAACCGTGCAATCGCATTGATGCTAGAGAACCCCTCCCTGATCAAGCGCCCGGTGCTCGATCACACAGGCCGCATCTCCGTGGGCTTTTCAGAACCTCAGTATCAAGATTGCCTGCTGCGTTGATCAGGCTGCAGCCTTGATCGCCGTTTCTACCTGAGAGGCTAACTGAGCCGCCAGTTTTTCGACCTGTGCTGCATCTCTGCCTTCGACCATCACCCGCACCAGTGGCTCGGTACCGGAAGGCCTCAGTAATACACGACCGCTGTCGCCAAGTTCCGCCTCCACCTGTTTGACGGCGGCTGCAATGGAATCGAGCTGATTGAGATCGACCGATTTCTCCAGACGGATATTGATCAATGTCTGTGGATATTTGGTCATCCCGGATTTCAGGTTTCGCAGTGAATTGCCGGTGCTGACTACTGCTTCCAACACCTGCAGCGCTGACACAATACCATCGCCAGTGGTATTCAGATCGAGACAGATAATGTGTCCCGAACTCTCGCCACCCAGTCGCCAGCCCCCCTGCTTGAGCAGTTCCATGATGTAGCGATCGCCGACATTTGCACGTTTGAAATCCAGGCCCAGGGTGCGAATCGCGTGTTCAAGACCAAGATTACTCATACTCGTACCTACTACCGCCCCGCTGAGCCCCGCCTGCCTCTGCCGCTCACGTGCAATCACGAACAGCAGTTCGTCTCCATCGACCACATCACCCGCGTGGTCAACCATGATTAGACGATCCCCGTCACCATCCAGGGCGATGCCCAGTGCCGCCTGCTGCTCAACCACTGCATGCTGCAGTGCCGCTGTTGATGTGGCACCGCATTCAAGATTGATGTTGAGGCCATCCGGCTTGTCACCTATCGTAATGACCGTAGCACCCAACTCGCGGAACACACTCGGTGCTATGTGGTAAGTCGCACCATGAGCACAGTCCACGACTATTTTCAGACCGTCCAGTTTGAGGCCCTGACGAATAGTCCCCTTACAGAATTCGATATAGCGTCCCGCAGCATCTTCTACACGAATAGCCTTGCCCAGTTGATCTGAACTCACCGTTTTCATCGGGGTGTCCAGCTCTGCCTCGATCTGTAACTCAACCTCATCCGCCAGCTTTGAACCATTACCATCAAAAAACTTGATTCCATTGTCCTGATAGGCGTTATGTGAAGCACTGATGACGATGCCCGCCTGGGCATGGAAGGTACGCGTCAGATAGGCTATGCCTGGTGTTGGCATCGGACCCAGCAGCAATATATCGACACCTGCGGCCGAAAGCCCAGCCTCCAGGGCCGACTCAAACATGTAACCCGAGATGCGGGTGTCCTTACCAATCAGTACGCGACTGCGACCACTAGACTTAGCCAGCACTCGGCCAGCAGCCCAACCCAGTTTCATTACAAAATCGGGGGTAATGGGATCAATTCCAACTTCACCACGAATACCATCGGTGCCGAAATATCTGCGTTCTGTACTCATTATCTTCCCCTCATCAAAAACAAAACCCCCGCAAAAATAACAGCGGGGGTTTGAGTATAACTACAACAGCATTGGTGAATTAGTGGGTACTGGCAGGCCCACCGATAGGACCGTCAGACTTGTTGTCAGTCTTGTCATCCCGTTCTTCTGCTTCAGGTTGCGCCGATGAATTATTACCACCGGTATCTTCATCATCCCAGTCCTTTGGCTTGCGTGGTGTGCGTCCTTCCATGATGTCATCAATCTGTTCACTATCGATGGTTTCGTATTTGATCAGGGCCTCAGCCATGTTATGCAGTTTATCCAGCTCCTGCTTGAGGATGGTTTCAGAACGTTTGTAATTACGATCAATAACCCTGCGTATCTCTTCATCGATAACATGTGCAGTTTCATCCGACACCTGTTTGTGCTGCGTCACTGAGCGACCGAGAAACACCTCCCCCTCATCTTCTGTATAGGTCAACGGCCCGAGTTTGCCAGACAGGCCCCACTTGGTGACCATGCTGCGAGCAATATCTGTCGCGCGCTGGATATCATTAGACGCACCGGTAGTAACGGCCTCGCTACCAAAGATTAATTCTTCTGCCAGACGACCACCAAAGAGGCTGGAAATCTGACTCTCCAGATGCTCCTTACTCAGGCTGTAGCGGTCTTCCTCCGGCAGGAACATGGTGACACCCAGTGCTCTACCACGAGGAATGATTGATACCTTATAGACGGGGTCATGAGACGGCACCAGACGCCCAACAATCGCGTGACCGGCTTCATGATAGGCAGTGAGTTTCTTCTCCTTATCACTCATCACCATGGAACGACGCTCCGCCCCCATCATGATCTTGTCCTTGGCCTTTTCGAAATCTTCCATTTCGACCAGGCGCTTGTCGGCGCGTGCTGCAAACAGTGAAGCCTCATTGACCAGATTGGCCAGATCGGCACCAGAGAAACCGGGGGTTCCACGTGCAATCACACCAGGTTTGACGTTATCCGACACCGGCACCTTTCGCATGTGCACCTTGATAATCTGTTCACGTCCGCGGATATCCGGCAACGGTACGACCACCTGTCGATCAAAACGTCCCGGTCTTAATAATGCCGGGTCAAGTACGTCCGGACGGTTTGTCGCAGCAATGACGATCACACCTTCGTTACCTTCAAAGCCATCCATCTCCACCAGTAACTGGTTAAGTGTCTGCTCACGCTCATCGTGCCCACCACCCAGTCCGGCACCACGATGGCGACCGACAGCATCAATCTCATCGATAAAGATGATGCATGGGGCGTGTTTTTTGGCCTGTTCGAACATGTCCCTCACGCGCGAGGCGCCGACACCCACAAACATTTCCACAAAATCCGAACCTGAAATGGTGAAGAATGGTACCTTGGCCTCACCGGCGATCGCCTTGGCCAACAGGGTTTTACCCGTACCAGGGGAACCGACCATGAGTACGCCACGAGGAATCTTGCCTCCGAGTTTCTGGAACTTGCCGGGGTCGCGTAAGAACTCGACCAGTTCGACCACCTCTTCCTTCGCCTCTTCTACACCAGCCACGTCATTAAAGGTAACCCGCACCTGATCTTCACCGAGTAAACGGGCTCGCGACTTGCCAAAGGACATGGCACCTCGACCGCCACCACCGCCCTGCATCTGACGCATAAAGAAGATCCATACACCGATCAGCAGGAGCATTGGGAACCAGGAGATAAAGATCTGCATCAACAAACCTTCCTGCTCGGGTGGTCGTGCATCAATCACCACATGATTCTCGAGCAAATCACCGATCAATGACCGATTATCTGTTTCTGGACTGAATGTAGAAAAGCTGGAGCCATCCTGCAGTTTTCCACGGATGTTGTTCTGTTCGATGACGACTTTTTCAACCCGGCCAGTCTTCACGTCCGAGATGAACTGTGAGTACTCAACAGTCTGGGTTGCCGTTGTTCTCGGTCCAAAATTATTGAAGACCATCATCAACACCAGGGCGATGATGACCCACAGGACCAGATTTTTTACCATGTCATTCAAACCAGTAACCTCTCGCTTGTGAGGCGTCCTCACCTCGGAAACAAAAAAGGAGGAATGCCTCCTGCTGCTACGACATACGCAGACGATAAATTAAATCATAACCCATAGAACCGCCCCAGCACATAGACCTCTCGGGATCGATTCCTTGAAGCCGCTGGTTTACGTGTCACTACTGTCTGGTAGTTCTGCCTCAACTCCTTGATATAGTTATCAAATCCTTCTCCCTGAAAGACCTTGCTCAGAAACCCGCCACCCTCTTTCAGGGTCTCCTGAGCGAATGCGCTGGCCAGTTCGGCGAGATACATCGCACGCGGCTGATCAATTTCATTCATCCCACTCATATTGGGGGCCATATCACTTAATACAAGGTCAACCTGCGATCCATTCAGAATTTCGAGCAGTGCGGTGTACATTTCATCTTCGCGGAAATCACCCTGCAGGATTTCCACCCCGGCCATGGGGTCTATGGGTAACAGATCAATGGCAATGATTTTTCCATGTCCATCCAGGATCTGTGCCGCATACTGACACCAGCCGCCAGGTGCCGCTCCCAGGTCGACTATCGTCATTCCTGGCTTGATTAACTGATATTTCTCGTGCAACTCCTGCAACTTGAACACGGCACGAGATCGGTAGCCCGCTTGCTGAGCCTTTATGACAAACTCATCGGTGACATGTTCCCGAAGCCACTTTTTGCTGCTTTCAGACTTTGCCATGAGTTATCCAGAGGAATGAAGATTAGAATAAGCCGAGCTATACACTTATGCTCAAGTGTAGCGATAACTTATTCGTAGCGTATATCGAGAATCTCATATTCAATCACACCACCCGGTGCGTTGACATGAACCTCATCACCCACTTCGCGACCGATCAGGGCGCGCGCGACTGGCGACTGAATTGAGACCATTCCCTGCTTGATGTCGGCCTCATCCTCACCAACTATTCGATAACTGACCTCGTCATCTGTCTCCAGGTTAACCAGATCGACAGTTGCACCAAAAATCACCTTACCATTGGCATCAATAGTGGTTACATCGATGATCTGTGCGGCCGACAGCTTGCCTTCGATATCGCCTATGCGACCTTCGATAAAACCCTGCTGCTCACGCGCCGCATGATATTCTGCGTTTTCCTTTAAATCACCATGCGCACGTGCCTCGGAGATAGCCTTGATAACTCTGGGGCGATCTTCGGTCTTCAATTTATGCAACTCTTCTTTGAGTTTTTCCGCCCCTCGGATCGTCATTGGCGACTTATTCATGCTTTCAACTCCTGATGCAGGGTCTGCAGGCAATTCACACTCGTAGGGCTCTCTTCCTTGAGTGCCAGTACGGTTGCCATACCGCCAGCAACAGTCGTGGTATAGGCCACATCATGATGCAGTGCTGAACCGCGGATTGTGTACGAATCGGCAATCGCCTGCTTACCTTCAGTGGTATTTATCACCAGATTAATTTCATCGTTCTTGATCATATCTACGATGTGCGGCTGACCTTCCTGCACCTTGTTAATTGAATGGCATTCCATTCCGGCATTAACAATAGCTGCTGCCGTACCATGCGTCGCCACCAGTTCATAACCCATTGCAACCAGTTCTCTTGCGATCAGGATTGCATCCGGTTTATCGCGTTCCCGAACACTGATGAAGGCCTTGCCAGAGAGCGGCAAATTAATGCTGCTGGCCTGCAGGGCCTTGGAAAAGGCCTCTCCAAAACTCCTGCCAACGCCCATCACTTCACCTGTCGATTTCATTTCAGGACCCAGCAGTGGATCGACGCCAGGGAATTTTACAAACGGGAAAACGGCCTCCTTAACGGAGAAATAATTCGGTACCGGTACGCTGGTGATGCCCTGTGATTTCAGGCTACTACCCGCCATACAATGCGCCGCAATCCTGGCCAGCGGCAGCGAGATCGCCTTGGATACAAACGGCACCGTGCGCGAAGCACGAGGATTGACTTCCAGGACATAGATATCATCCCCCTGAATCGCAAACTGGGTATTCATCAAACCCACTACACCTAGCGCCAGGGCCATCTCTGTGACC
>JBFIID010000095.1:0-8624 GCA_041601415.1 Gammaproteobacteria bacterium | reverse complement strand
TCTGATCGAACCAGAGGTATCAGTACCGCAGCCGGACTCAGAGCCTGATCTGTCTTCGAGTGGTTTGCTCCGGCTGATTGCGTACCTGAAAAGCATTCACGAATGAGTCCGAGTAACTGATGTTCATCATCCATAACAGATGTCATGCTAGCCTGGAATTACCACACACGTTTCTGTTTACTCTCCGCTTTCTTCAGGCGTCCCTTATACAGCTCCTGAATAATCTCAGTGAGAACCAGTTCGAAACTGTTTACCGGTGCTACCTTACATTTCGCGTCAAAGGTATCCAGCACAGCGGTCAGGTTCTTGTCACCCGTGATGCGATAGGTTTCTTCTGCGAGGGTGTTGTAGGCGGTTAGATAGCCCATGACGAAGTTTTTGTAATTATCGTCTTCACCACTCTTGCGGGCCTTGTTGTAATGATGGCAGGTACTGTTACCGACACCCCAGATGGCGTAGTTGCCTTCACCGTCGGCAGCCTGTAGTGGGGCTGTGTTCAGGGCGAGGCAGAAAATACTGCTCAACATTGCAACTTTAATAGCGGACTTCATCAGCAAGCGACTCCTGTTATTGTTATGTAATGATGCTTCTTATCCCGTTAACCAGGCGTTTGATACCTTCTCTTGCCGTGTCTTTCTGCAGACAGGCATAGGCAATTCTCAGATAACAGCCCTGATCCTGGCCAAATGTGGTGCCCGGGATCACGGCGACCTTATGTTCGATGATCAATCGCTCCACCAGTTCCATGCACGACAATCGTGTATCGACTTTGATGAACACATAAAACGCCCCTTCGGTGGGCGGTATGGTACAGAGATCATGCAGGGATTTCAGTTCATCCAGCACAATCTGACGAACCTCCGTGATCGATTCAAGCTGTGTCCGACAGTAGTCCGAGCCGGTTTTCAGCGCACCGATGGCCGCATGTTGGGAAATCAGTGGCGGACAAATAAGATTGGTGTCCTGCACCTTGAGTACCGCCATGAATAAATGCTCGGGGATCACCATATATCCGATACGCCAACCGGCAAAACCATAGGCCTTGGACAGGGAATAGAGGCTGATCGTGTGTTGCTGTGCGTTGGGTAACGAGGCAGGTGAGAAATGCGGGTGGCCGTCGTAGGTGAAATACTCATAGGCTTCGTCACAGATATGGTAAATCCCCTGTTCACGGCAAAGCTCATTAATTGCCGTCAGGGACGCCTGTGAATATATGACCCCGGTAGGGTTATTCGGCGAGATGGTCACAATGGCCCTGGTTCTGGGGCTGATGGCCTGTCTGATTAATTCGGGTTGTAGTTGATAATTCTCATCCGTAGTGACCAGCACGGGGGTACAGCTGACCATCCGGGTCGCCATTTCCTGATTAAAGTAATACGGAACATTGAGAATCACCTCGTCGCCGGGATCGGCGATTGCGAGCAGTGCGTTGAGAAAGCCCATATTTGCACCCGCTGTGACCAGTAGTCGGTAACCGGAATCCAGATCAATCCGGTTTTCATCGAGTAATTTCTGGGCAATCAGCTTACATAGCTCGGGAATACCCTGAACAGGGCCATATATATGGTTATCAGGGTTCAGATGGAACTGACGAATCTGATCAAATGCAGAAGCGGGCGGGGCGTAATTTACGATACCCTGACCCAGTGAGATGGTGCCAGGATTATCGCGAATCAGAGCCGCCACGTGGGGAATGATCGGCGTCTGAATGTCTCGCATGCGCTGGCTCTGTGAGAATGTCATCGCTAGGTCGTACTCGTCATCATCGGGAGAGCGTGAGTGTACTGTGGAGTGAGGGTTCTGGAAACAGAAGTGGAGTATAGGCAATAGTTATCAATGCGATAAAAACAATAAATTGTATTAATTCAATCGTTTCAAACACAATACATCCACAGTCAATTAAACAGGAGATATGCAATGTTACAGAATCAGGAAGGCAAACGTGTACCCAGTGTCGTATTCAAAACCAGAAATGGTAGTGAGTGGGAAGATGTGAGCTCAGATCAATTGTTCGAGAATAAAAAAGTCATCGTCTTTTCATTGCCAGGGGCCTTTACACCAACCTGTTCTTCGACCCACCTGCCACGATTCAACGAGTTGGCTCCGGTGTTCAAACAGCAGGGCATCGATTCAATCATCTGTCTGTCGGTGAATGACGCGTTTGTGATGAATGAATGGAAGAAGGAGCAGAGTGCTGAAAATATCAACATCATCCCGGATGGTAATGGTGAATTTACAGAGGCCATGGGAATGCTGGTAGACAAGCGGGATCTCGGTTTCGGTAAGCGTTCATGGCGCTATTCAATGCTGGTCAATAACGGTGTGATTGAAAAAATGTTCATTGAGCCGGAAGTTGAGGGTGATCCGTTTGAGGTTTCAGACGCCGACACCATGCTGGACTACATTAACCCACAGGCGAACAGGCCGGATGATGTCACCTTGTTCACCAAGGTCGGTTGCCCACATTGTGCACGAGCCAAAGCACTGTTGACCGAGAAAGGCATTGCGTATGAGGAAATTGTCCTTAGTCGAGATGTCACACTGTCATCATTGCGTGCGGTAACAAGGGCCGATACCGTACCTCAGGTATTCATCAATGGTGAGCAGATTGGAACAGCGGATGATCTGGAAGCCTATTTCAAACAGGAACAGGTGGCCTGATAAAGTCTGGTGATGCAGGCGCTTCCAGGATTGGAAGCGCCTTTTTTATGTCCTGATGCATGACTTTTCAGGGAAAGTGATGCGTTAAAGTAAAGTCTATTTGGCAACAAAAAAATAATAATAACAATTAATTAAAAGCTAAAGTTAATTTTCTTTATCGATGCCTGCAATGGTAATGACGACTGGCTTTCAGTCTGTCAGACCTCTCGCGTTTGCACGACACAGTGTTGTTTGATTTTGCTCTGAACACGTTTAACACCCGCCGGGTCAAGTCGTTGTGGCCCGGGGTTCTGTACAGCAGATTATCCTCGGCCTGATCGCCAGTACTTTCCTGACGAAGGCACGGCTCACACGGGTTGTAATCGGTAGGCCGCCTCATACATTGCGGAGACCCCTTTCTGTTGAAAATGCGTTTCCAGTTCAATGATGTCTGTTCGTTCTAATAGATTGATTTCATAGCTGCTACGGTAAAGACGATTCACTTCCTCCAGTCCCACGGAAAAGGGTGGTCCCGACATTTCAGCCTGTCTGTAATCCAGGGTGATAAGTAAGGTCTCCAGTCCGTTTGGGAAAAGATTGCGCATCTGCCTGACATAGTCCATGCGCATCTCGACTGGCAGTGCGATTAAGGAAGCACGGTCATAGACGGCCTGGCAACGGCCTAGCAGGGAGGCATCCAGGCTGAAGAAATCCCCACAGTAGAGTTGAATGCCTGCTGCTTCATAGATGGTGAAATCATCGGTTTGACGAATGTCGGCAATAATCCGGTTTTCTGCAAAAAACTCTTCCACGGCCTGTTGGCTGATTTCCACCCCAATAACCGAATAGCCCTGTCGCATCAGCCAGTGCATATCCATGCTCTTGCCGCTCAGGGGTACGAACACACAGGCACCGTCAGGCACGTTCAGGGTTGAGAAGTGACGGATAAGGTATGGGTGAATGCTGTCCTGATGAAAGCCGATCTGGCCTGCCTGCCAGCGTTCAAGCCAGAAATCTGTGTGCATAGAGAAAGTCCTAAACTACTGGGAAAGGCTTAGCAGACGTTCCCGACTCTTAAACTGAGACTTCAGAAAATCCATCTGATCCGCGAGAATTTTGCGATTAGACAGGGCCAGGTATTCGGCCCAGTTTGGTATATAGGGAATCGCAAGCAACTGCATGCGCGCCTCTTCGGGGGTGCGGTTACCCTTGCGCGCATTACAATGCTTACAGGCGGTAACGACATTTGACCAGCGATCCCGGCCCTTGCGTGAAAGGGGTATGACGTGATCGCGGGTCAGGCTCTGGCGGCGAAACTCCTGTCCGCAATACATGCAGAGATTACCGTCGCGGAGAAACAGTTCACGATTATTCAGCGGTGGTGTGCCGCGTTTAATATGCCGGCTGAAACGGGATTGCCTGGTGGCAATGATGGAGTTGATGGTAATGCTGGAGCGTTCACCCGTCTGTCTACAGGTGCCACCGTGGAAGGTGAAAAGACTTTCACCTGCGGTCCATGCGATCATACCCCGACTGTAAAGACAAATGGCATCCTGCCACGGTACCCAGGTAACCGGAGCGCCTGCAATATTCAATCTCAGAATCAGTGGTTCCATAAAGAACAACAACCTCATTGATCAATGGCTAGTCACTTGTATTCGATAACTGGATTAATATCAAGTTTCATCCCGATGGAGTTATTTTAAATTTATCATGAAGACCATTAACGACCTGCTGGATATTATGCGTGCGCTGCGCGACCCGGAGAACGGTTGCCCCTGGGATCTGGAACAGAGTTTCGAGACGATTGTGCCGCATACGCTGGAAGAGGCCTATGAAGTGGCAGATACCATTGAACGAAAAGACTGGCAACACCTTAAATCCGAACTCGGTGATCTGTTATTTCAGGTGGTGTTTTATGCACAGCTGGGTAGTGAGGCCGGGTTGTTTGATTTTGATGACATCTGTACGGCGATTTCCGAAAAACTGATCCGTCGTCACCCGCATGTGTTTGGTGAGGAGAAAATAAGCTCAGCTGAAGAACAGAGTATCGCATGGGAGCAGCACAAGGCGCAGGAAAGACAGGGGCAGGGCGGCCTGTTGAGCGATATTCCAGCCAGTTTGCCGGCCCTGACCCGTGCGGCAAAATTACAGAAACGCGCTGCCACCGTGGGTTTTGACTGGGATCAGATTGAACCAGTGTTTGAAAAACTGAATGAAGAGACGCAGGAACTGCGTGAGGCAATTAAAGAGCAACAGGGCGCCGAACGCATCCAGGATGAAATAGGTGATTTACTCTTCGTTGCGGTCAATCTGGCCAGGCACGCCGGGGTCAGTCCGGAGAATGCCCTGAGACAGACCAACCGTAAATTCGAACAGCGCTTTGCTTATATAGAAGAACAATTGACTGCCGCTGACTCATCCCTGCAGGAAGCCTCATTACAGGAGATGGATGCGCTCTGGGACAGGGCCAAGCGGGTGCTGGCAAGTACCAATGACGATCGCACTCCAGAGTCATAGTCAGCCTGAATAGAGTGTTGCTACATCTGACTAAATCGACAGACAAAAAAAATGGGTGCCGAGGGGACAGCACCCATAAGGGACTATAGGGAGGAACTATAACAACCAGAAGCTGGCTGTTAATTTAACAGTTGCAGGTGGCATGCCAACTCAGTCTTAAATTGCGGAATTAGCCAGGAACAAAAGCTTTTATTATTTGATATTCTTTTAAATACAATACGATAAGAATTGTATTTAATGTTTATTCTGGAAATGATTCCATGCGAGACATGAGCCTGAACATCAGGCGTCCACTCCTAAACGCGTTGGGATTATGCGGAACTGTCGTTAGAACCCAACAGTTCCGCTCGACTCAGAGTTGAAGTTATTCTTCGTCTTTACTGACCAGGGCATAGGCCGAGTGATTATGGATCGACTCGAAATTCTCTGATTCGATGGTGTAGGCACTGATACGGGCGTCGGCATTCAATAAAACCGCTACATCCCGCACCATGTCTTCTACAAATTTGGGATTGTCATAGGCCCGTTCGGTGACATATTTCTCATCCGGACGTTTTAACAGGCCATAGAGTTCGCAGGAGGCGACCTTTTCGACCATATCAATGAGTTCTTCGACCCAGATAAACTGATTGATTCTGGCGTTGATGGTGACATGTGAGCGCTGATTATGTGCGCCGTAATCCGATATGTTCTTCGAACAGGGACACAGGGAGGTGACGGGCACCACGACCTTGACGGTGACGATGGGTTTGCCGTCTTTCAGTTCGCCGATAAAGCTGACCTGATAGTCGATCAAACTGTTGACCCCGGATACCGGCGCTGACTTGTTGACGAAGAACGGAAAGCTCATTTCTATATGACTGGCTTCGGCATCCAGAGTCACTGCCGTCTGGCTGATCATGTCACGGAAAGAGTCAACCGTGATTTCGTACTCGTGGGTATTCAGGATCTCCACAAAGCGCGACATGTGCGTGCCCTTGAAGTGATGCGGCAGACTGACGTACATGTTGAAGTTGGCAACCGTGTGCTGCTCACGCCCGGAGCGGTCACGCACAACTATCGGATGACGAATATCCTTGATGCCGACACGATCGATGGGAATGCGGCGTGTATCTTCGCTGCTTTGTACATCTGGAATTGTTCCCTTGGCGGGAGACGACTGGCTCATTAGGCTATGGATCTCTAAAACTGGCTGAAGTATCTGAGTATTTTAATGGGAAATAGTGCCACCCACCAGAAAAGTTGTTATTTCCTGACGGTTAACGATCCCTCTGTACGATGTAATCGGCAATCCAGCGCAATGGGTCTCCTGCCGCACCCAGTTGCTCGAGACTGCTCAGGGCCTCCTCATGCAGGTCCCTGGCGGCCTGTTTGGCACCCTCCAGACCCAGCAGGCGAGGATAGGTGGGTTTATCGCTATCGCTGTCAGAGCCCTGTGGTTTACCGATAACCTCGGTATCGCCTTCAACATCCAGAATGTCATCCTGAACCTGAAACGCCAGTCCGATGCACTTTGCATAGTGGTCCAGCTTATCCAGCAACTGATGATCGACGTTATGGCTGGCCAGTGCGCCGAGTTTGACACTGGAACGAATCAAGGCGCCGGTCTTGTGAATATGCATGTTTTCCAGTTCGACGATGTTTAACTGGTGTCCAACGGCAGCCAGGTCAATTGCCTGTCCGCCAGCCATACCCCTGGAACCGGAGGCCTGTGCCAGGGTTTCGATCATAAGTACGCGTTGTTCTGCACTGATCGATGGGTGACTGTGCTGCGCCAGCACCTGAAAGGCCAGCGCCTGAATGGCATCACCGACCAGAATCGCGGTGGCCTCGTCAAAGGCCTTATGGCAGGTAGGTCGACCACGACGCAGATCATCATCATCCATGGCCGGTAAATCGTCATGGATCAGTGAATAGGCATGGATTAATTCTACCGCGCAGGCAGGTGCATCCAGCGCTTCTAAATCAACGCCCAGGGCGACACCCGTGGTATAGACCAGTACGGGCCTGATTCGCTTGCCATCACCCAGCACCGCATAGCGCATCGCGGCATGCAGGTGTTCGGGTTGAATATCTTCATCAGGAAGCCAGCGTTCAAGCGCGGCATGGGTACAGGACTGGTATTCCTGCAGCAATTCTTTCAATGACATGGGGTTTAATCGGTCTCGTCGTCGGCGGTGAAGTCCTGCAAATCGGCTTCTCCGTCTTTCTCCAGCAGAATTTTAACTTTTTGTTCGGCCTCGGTGAGTGCGGTCTGGCAGTTACGTGTCAGTGTGATACCGCGTTCAAAATATTTCAGGGACTCTTCCAGACTGAGATCGCCTTCTTCCAGGGTGGTGACGATATCCTCCATCTCCTGCAGGGCTTTCTCAAAGTTAATTTTGATGGTTTTTCTGCTCACACGTAGCTCCAGTATAAGGTGCGCTACCGTACCGCAGCGACTGTCTGCGGGTCAATCGTTGAATAGCGCTTGACCTGTTTGAGTTGCATGTTATAAACGCCACTGTTGAATTCACAAGAGACCCCCTAGTGACAGCACAATACGATGCGGCCGACATTGAAGTACTCACTGGCCTTGAACCGGTGCGAAAGCGCCCCGGTATGTACACCGATACCACCAGACCTAACCACCTCGTGCAGGAAATCGTCGATAACAGTGTTGACGAGGCCATTGCAGGGCATGCCAATCAAATCGAAGTGATGCTCTACAAGGACGGCTCTATAGCCGTCTCTGATAATGGTCGTGGTATGCCTGTCGATATTCACCCGGAAGAGGGGGTGCCGGGTATCGAGGTAATCCTCACCCGATTGCACGCCGGTGGTAAATTTTCGAATAAGAATTACCAGTTTTCCGGTGGTTTGCACGGCGTTGGCGTGTCTGTTGTTAATGCCCTGTCAGAACATCTGGAGGTCTGGGTCAAACGCGGTGGCAAGGAATACAACATGGCCTTTGCCAACGGTGACGCAATTACCGGTCTCGAAGAGGTTGGTACGGTTGGCCGGCAGAATACCGGCACCACGGTCAGGTTCTGGCCTGCGGCAAAATATTTCGACACCCTGAAATTATCCATGTCGCGCCTGAAACATGTGCTGCGTGCCAAGGCGGTGCTGTGTCCGGGGCTGCTGGTACGCCTGTATGACGAAGAAAGCGACGAACAACAGGACTGGCATTA
The DNA here is from genome assembly GCA_041601415.1 of Gammaproteobacteria bacterium. Lineage (GTDB taxonomy): Bacteria > Pseudomonadota > Gammaproteobacteria > JBFIID01 > JBFIID01 > JBFIID01. The sequence continues at coordinate 291 of JBFIID010000095.1, read as the reverse complement.
TGAGGATGGGCTGCGTACTTACCTGGCGATGGAACTCGAAGGGGTTGAGTTACTGCCTCCAGAACCCTTTCTGGGCAGTATGAGTGGTAATACCGAAGCGGTTGACTGGGCCGTACACTGGCTACCGGAAGACGGTGATGTGGTTGCCGAGAGTTACGTGAATCTGGTGCCAACGGCTCAGGGCGGAACCCATGTGAATGGCCTGCGACTGGGCTTGCTCGAGGCAATGCGCGAATTCTGTGAACTGCGCAATTTACTCCCGCGCGGGGTCAAACTGACGGCAGAAGATGT
>JBFIID010000094.1:0-8673 GCA_041601415.1 Gammaproteobacteria bacterium | reverse complement strand
TTCTGACTACGCATTGCACAGTACCATGGTCAATCAGGCCGATGAAAAAGGCCGCTCATCCAGAGCCCTGCATAAATTTCTGGATCGTAAATATAAACGCTGGATCCAGACACTCTCACGCGTGTCAGACAGCCGCGAGCTCGAGCACTACTGGGCTGAGGCAATGGAATCAGGCGACATCGGTGGTGTTTTCTGGTCACTTATGACGCATCCCGAAACAAGCCCGGAACTGATCAGCCGGGCCTATGCCGACGTACACATGCTTTCACATCTGCAGGGGGCATCGAATCGGGCCGATCTGAAACGTCTGGTGGCACTGGAGGCCGAGTTAATTGAATTACGTGATGCCAGCACCTGCAACCGACAGAATCATGCAGAGCAGCTACGCCAGCGTGATGACCAGATACGCAGGCAGGCACAGGAACTACAGGCGATAACAGCGAAACATAAGCAGCAATTAAATGAAGCTCAGGCCCTGAGCATTAGCGATGAGGAGCATAAACAGAATCAGATGCTGGCCAGACGTGTGGAATGGGCGGAAGAGAAACTGGCAGAACGTGAGATCATCAATACCGAGCTACGCGAAGAGTTAACTGGTTTGAAAGAACTACTCACAGAGACCCGTGAAGAGCACCAGGCCATGGAACAAACCATCTCTCTATTACTGGAAAATAAAAATAATCAGCAGGCCGGTGTTCAACGGCAGATTGACCTGCATGGTAAGCAGGTTTTATACGTCGGTGGACGTTCCAGACTGGCACCGCATCTACGCACGCTGGTGGAGGCGCACAATGGTCAGTTTAATCACCATGACGGAGGACTCGAAGACAGCCGTGCCGGTCTGCAATACACCCTCGCAGCGGCTGATATGGTGTTCTGCCCAATTGACTGTATCAGTCATGATGCCTGTCTAAAGGTGAAGAAGCATTGTCAGCAACAGGCCAAGCAGTTCATCCCATTACGCAGTTCGGGACTCTCCGCATTTGCCAACGGTTTGCGCAACCTGACGGTTGATGATCAGTTACATTAATGAATTATGCGGTTGATTACAGATCAGTTCAGCCGTGTTTTCGAAGTGCCGCATGAAAACAGGCCTCTAACATACCCTGCATTTTTTCACGGCCCATACTTTCTAACAGCTCAATATTACGCTCCGGGATTAGCTCTGCATTCGGGTAGTTAGCCACAGCACGCTCGAGGCTGTCTTCACGAATCAGATGTAACATCGGATAAGGAGATCGATTTGTATAATTCTCGATATCGTCCGGTTTTGTGCCTTCAAACTGGTAATCGGGGTGGAAACTGGCAATCTGATATATACCATCCAGTTCTAACTCTTCCAGTAAACCATCCGCTGAATTAAGAAACTGGTTATAGTCGTGAAATTCTCGTAAAACCCAGGGATGGATAAGCAGGGTAGTCTCAATATCCGGGTCACTGCTAAGCAGTTCGAGTTCTGCCTCGATCGCTTTCAATAACTCCTCTGAACTCGCCGCGTCAGCCACGTGAAATCGAATCCGGTTCTTAACCAGCTCACGTTTGGCAAAAGGACAGAGATTAAGCCCGACAACCACAGACTCTACCCAGGCTCGAACCGGTTTGATGATTATCTCGTATTTCACGATCGTAGACTTTTGAGAGCTCGGTATTAACTAACAGTGGGACAGGAACAGTAGAATTGCAGGCATTTTATGCCTTTAGCTTGCTGATGCAAGTACCTGCAGGTACTACTCCTGGTAAAATAACTTTTGCATTAATTCCACGTAGATTGAGCTTCTTTCCGCGCGTAGAATTGACTAATCTAGCCGCGTCCTTACCGAATCTCGCTGCGAATTTTCCACAGGCCAGATGTGGTTCCTCAGTGACTTCAATAATCGCCGATCCAATCTGTAAACGCGTACCCGGTGGGGTGTTTTTCTCACTTAAATCGAAATCCACATAAAACTGATCACCAGCGAGTTTCCAGCGCCCTTTATCGGCTTCAATGGCGGCCATCAATCTGGCATTAATCAAGGTCAGCTGGGTATCCGGATTCAATCCCTGCTCGTCGTAGCTTTCATCACGATGTTTCCAGTTATCCCCCACCAGCCCGTCGTCCACGCTTAATTCGGCACTGTTCAGTTCAAACCGTTCATTGGTCGCAGGGCGACACACAATCAACTCCACCGTGCCTGTCTCATGCGGTGCGATTTCAATCTCGTTAAGCCTGGCTTCCAGTTCTTCTATTGATACAAAACGGTTCATGTTGTTGTCTCACTAGCTTACTAAACCGGGTCTTTACGCTTACTCATGCATTCTATGCATTGCCTGCTGTCATCAACAAGCCGTAGACGGGAAGTCCGTGATTTGAAAATGAAAAACGGGAGTTATGGTGCGAGTACAGGTACTATCTGTTCCGGTCCTTGTGGGTGTAAGTATCAGTAGTGCATCGTTGACAGATCAAGCACGTCAACGATGCGCTACAAAAAGTTCACAACGCTACACAGTGCCAGCCATTCACCGGGTCGTTATGATCCATATCATCAGCCAAGGCATCCAGTACGTTCAGCTTTTCATGATAAGGATTCATCAAACTTAAACCTTGTCGCTCATTTTGAAACGGCGCAGAAAAAACAGTCCCATGGCAAACAAACTCAACATGCCGGGTTCTGGTATTTTCTCAGTAGTACCGATTATCAGGTTATCGATAGTCGGGAAGCCACCGCTTAAGAGGGTTAAACTCTGCAGATCAGCGCTATCAGAGATAAAGCCGAAGAAGGTCGTGCTCGCCGTACCCAGGTTATTGTTATCCGTGACAGACAGTCCCTGTGACAGCAGAGTATTATTAAGCACGTCCTTCAGAATCACATTGATTGTACCGCCACTAAACAGTAGCCCCATATCCATACCCAGTGCGTTATAACCTGGCGCAAGCGTCAGCAGGGTGTCTCTGTTATTTTGATCACCGACCTGAACCGTTGTTGCGCCAAAACCCGCAGTGGCCCAGACATTGCCTGGGTTTGCTATTGTCACATCACCAAAGGATACGGATGTACCCAGGTTTTGTGATGTGCTCGTCGTCCCCAAGGACTCGAAGTCCTCAAGCACCGATGTAGCCAGTGCCGCTTCAAAGCTTGCCCTGTCAGTAAAAGTGATCAGTGCTGCGTTAACAGAGCTGGATGAGAAGCAAATCGCCAGCACAAGCATTTTGATGAATCGTGTATTCACAGATTACCCCTTAAATAATGATAAGAAACCTTTCAGACAACCCTACTAGCAGCATTCATACCAACCAACAAAAAGGTCTAATAAATAACGTTATTACAGTATGTTAGTTATTGATTGAATTCAGATTCTGAGGGTTTTCAACAGGCTTTTGTAAAAAATACTGACAGTTTTGCAGTAGCATTGTCGATCAAAAAAATTTATTCCAGAGGGTTCCTTGGTAAACACCATATATTACATGCAGTTATATAAATAATTATGCGGACGAACCGTGTAAAATTTATAGACAAACATTAATCTCTCGCCATCAATTCCTAATCCTGAACAATCCCGTAACCAGCTTCCCATTCCTGTAATATCTCCAGTACCCCTTCCACAAAACCCTGTGGATTTGTTGAGACGGCTTTTTGTACATCCATCGGTATCACAACCTGCCCTCCCAGATGTTTTCCAGACCAACGCGCGATGGCAAGTAAAACATAAATGAGATCCTTACCGCTGGGTGTCAGGTAATAGAGTTTTCGCTTTTTACTGTCTGGATGGGGAATCGACTTCACCAGGCCACTGGTCTGCAACTTATCTAATCGATCACTCAGAATATTACTGGATATTCCCTCTTCACCCTCCAGCATCTCTCTATATTCATGGCGCCCCAGCAGCAACAGGTCCCTGACCACAATCAGGGTCCAGTGATCGCCAACAATATCCAGACCACAGGCCACAGGACACTTTGAGCGTTGTGCATGTTCTTTTTTTGAGACCATTAAATTGCGACCTTAGTGATTAACACGCAATTATACTTGCAACATGCAAGTCATCGGCGTAGGCTGGACACATTAATTGCATATTGCAAGTATATACCGATAAGACAATCAGACAACAGAATAACCGGAGGCAATCAGGATGATGACGATTTATGGTTTTAATACATTTAATGCAGTAAAGGTATTGTTGACCGCTGAAGAACTGGGCTACGACTATACATACGTGAACCTGGATCTGAGTAAGGGCGAACAGAAAAGCCCGGAACATTTACGCCGTCATCCGTTTGGAAAAATTCCGGTGCTGGAACACAACGGCAATACCTTTTTTGAAAGTAATGCTATATGTCGCTATCTGGCCAATAGTAAACAGCAACAAATGTATTCGTCCGATCCCATCGTTGCTGCGCGTATCGATCAGACCATTGATGTGATGACACATCACGTCGGCAAATGGCTCGGTGTGTATTTCTGGCAGGAAATTATCTGCAGAAAGTTTTTCAATAAAGGGCCGGATGCAGCAGCCATTGAAGAAGCACGGGGTTTCCTCGAAGAACAGTTGCCCTACATTGATGGACTGCTGGAGAATTCACCATTTCTCTGTGGAGACAGTATCAGCATTGCAGACACGGTTGCCTATGCGTTTTTTGAAACCCAGGAACTCACCAGTGTGACCACCGATCAATATCCCAATATTTCACGCTGGTATAAGGCGTTCGCTAAACGACCTTCGGTAGCAAAAATGAAGACGCTGTTAAGCGACTGGTAGGAAATGAGACCCGGTATCGGAAACAACCTACCGATACCGGGTTATAGTTCAGCTGTTTATTAACTGATCGGTATTGACCCATGTGGCCAGGGTTTCAACCCAGTCCGGATGATCATTGAGACAGGGAATCAGGGTTAGCGACTCTCCGCCGGCCTGTTTAAAGGTCTCGGCACCCTGCATTTCGATTTCCTCCAGGGTCTCAAGACAATCCGTCACGAATGCCGGGCACATCACCAGCAGATTCTTAACCCCCTTTCCGGCCAGTTCAATCAGGGTGTTTTCCGTACTCGGCTCAAGCCATTTCGCCTTACCCAGTCGAGACTGGAAGGCCACCGTATATTGTTCCGAGCGCAGCCCAGTCTTTTCCACAAAACATTGCGTGGTTCTGAACACCTGGTGTCTGTAGCAGGTCGCATGCGCCGCTGAGGGTGTCGTACAACAGTTATCCTTCTTCAGGCAATGTTCCCCGGTCGGATCTGCCTTTGTGATATGTAACTCCGGTAAACCGTGATAACTGAAGAGCACGTGATCAAAACCACTCTCGTTTTCCAGCCAGGGCTGAGCACTATTGACCAGAGCCTGAATATAGTCGGGTCTTTCGTAAAAGGGTTTGGGAATGATCAGTTTTACCTTCAGCTTATGTGCCGCGATAACCCGCTCCGCTTCCCTGATAGAGGTGGTGATGGTGCTGTCTGCATAGTGCGGATACAACGGCAGAAACAGAATCTCGCTAATATTCTCCTGACCGGCAAGCTCCAGTATTTTTGCTTCGATGCTGGGATTGCCATAACGCATGGCCATTTCGACAGGGATCTCGGTTTTACTCTGGACAGCCTTAAGCAGGCGCATGGAGAGCACGATGAGCGGAGAGCCCTCGTCCATCCAGACACTTTGATAGGCATGGGCGGAGGCCTTCGGCCGGGTTGGCAGGACAAACAGGCCAACAATAAGCCGGCGCAAGATCCAGGGTAATTGAATCACATACGGATCCATCAGGAACTGGTTCAGATACCGGCGTACAGAGGGTACATCGGGCTTGTCCGGGGAACCAAGATTGGCGAGTAATACAGCTCGTTTATTCATGAGTGTTCTGTGTGTCCTGATGGTGTCTGGAAGAACTTTATCTTTAGGTATAGTTTACTGAATATTCAGACCGATTGGCATTTCAGCCGGTCTCTGGTCAATCTGCCTGTGACCCGGATGATTCAGACCCGTCACCCGTCATGTTTGCGGTGAAACAAATGTGTACACTAGCGCAATGCGTGGACACGGTAGCGGTACAACAAATAATCAATGGTCGGGTGACTGGACGGCGATCAAAAGCCTGGTCCCCTATTTCATGGAATTCAGGGGCCGCGTCTTTTTAGCCCTGCTGTTTTTACTGCTCGCCAAACTGGCCAGTGTCACCATCCCGTTTGTCATGAAGCATATCGTCGACGCACTGGATTCCAGCCAGACCCAGATTGTCGTCGTGCCCTTACTGTTTCTTGGCCTCTATGGGCTACTGCGTCTGGGTACTATTCTGTTCGGCGAAATTCGCGACACGATCTTCGGCCGTGTCACCGAACGGGCCATGCACCGCATCGGTCTCAAACTATTCAAACATCTGCATGCGCTGGATCTGGATTTTCATCTGTCACGACGCACAGGTGGTATAGCACGTGATATTGAGCGAGGCACCAACGGCATCAATTTCCTGATGCGATTCATGTTGTTCAACATCATACCCACACTGCTGGAAATCACGCTGATAACCGTGATTCTGATGCTCAACTACAGTGTCTGGTATGCACTGATCATCATCATCGCCGTAACGCTCTACATCGCCTACTCGGTCATCCTGACTGAATGGCGAACGAAACTTGTGCGGCATATGAATGAAATGGATAACCAGACCAATACCCGCGCAATCGACAGCCTGCTGAATTTTGAAACGGTCAAATACTTCTGTAACGAGGAGTATGAAGCAGAGCAATATGATAAAAATCTGAGCGGCTGGGAGCAGGCGCGCGCGAAAAACCGCCTGTCCATGGCTGCGCTTAACTCCGGCCAGGCCTTTGTGATCGCCGCTTCCATCACCGCGATCATGATCCTGGCCGCCTATGACGTCTCTTCCGGTGCCATGACCCTGGGCGATCTGGTGATGGTGAATGCCTACATGTTGCAGCTATTCATTCCGCTTAACTTCCTCGGTTTTGTCTATCGCGAAATAAAACGTGCACTGGCAGACATTGAACACATGTTCTCTTTATTGGGTCGTGAAACAACCATTAAGGACAGGGACGATGCCAGCGAACTGGTACTTGACGGCGGCGCGGTCCGTTTTGAACAGGTGGGGTTTGGTTATAAATCTGATCGTCAGATATTGCATGACATTTCATTTGAAATTCCAGCGGGCAAAAAGGTTGCTGTCGTCGGTCCCAGCGGCGCCGGAAAATCGACCATCGCGCGTCTGCTGTTTCGCTTTTACGATGTGGGTGCTGGCCGCATCACCATCAATAATCAGGACATCCGCGATCTGACCCAGCACAGCCTGCGCTCGGCCATCGGCGTGGTGCCACAGGACACGGTTTTATTCAACAACGACATCTACTACAACATTGCCTACGGTCGCCCGGACGCGAGTAGAGAAGAGGTAGAGAAAGCGGCGAGTCTTGCCCATCTGGACAAGTTCATAGCGCAGCTTCCACAGGGTTACGAAACACTGGTGGGTGAACGCGGGCTAAAGGTATCGGGAGGCGAAAAACAACGCATTGCGATCGCCAGAATGTTACTCAAAAACCCCGGCATCATGGTCTTTGATGAAGCCACCTCCTCACTCGACTCCGGCTCCGAGCAGGCCATTCTGCAGGCCCTGCGCGAAGTGGCGGAAAGCAACACCACATTAGTCATCGCCCATCGCCTCTCCACCATTGTTGATGCAGACCACATCGTGGTACTGGATCAGGGGCGCGTGGTGGAACAGGGAACGCATGCCGATCTGCTTGATCGGCATGGTGTCTATGCGAGTCTCTGGGAACTGCAGCAACGAGAAGCGCAGCTACCTGAAGAAGAAGAGGTGTTGGCGACGATTCAGTAACAGGATCAGTAAAAAATGCTGTTTGAAAGCTCTTCAAACAACTATTTTAGCGCTTTCCTGCCAGGGCGATTTACGTCCCGGGGAATATGATATCCAGGCTCGATGCCTGGATATCACCCGGCTTCCGGTTTCGTCTTATTTGATTTGTCTGATTCAGAAATGTCTGTGGTAACGGAGATTTCCTGTTCACGCCAGAGCCGAAGTTCTTCGTAGTAGGTGTCCCACACACAGGGCGTGCAACCTGACTCACAACATTCGCTGTCTGCTGGCGGTGTCGGTTTTTCCAGGGCTTTGATCATCTCTCTATCCATCAGGCTTACGACAATGACTGCGACTTCTTATAAAGCCTTACTGAACACCTTAGAATTGCGTTGATAGTTGTATAAGGCCTGCTTTTCCACTGGCAGGTCTTCCAGCACTGCTTCGGAGAAGCCCCGTTCCATAAACCAGTGGGCGGTTCGGGTGGTCAGTACGGCAAGGGTTTTCATACCCATTTCACGGGCCTGGTTTTCCATGCTCTGCAATAAGGCATCACCGATGCTCTGGCCGTGATAGTCACGATGTACGGCAAAGCAGGCCAGTTCGACCAGCGCCTCCTCGGTATAAGGGTAGAGGGCCGCTGTCCCGAGAATGGTGCCATCGCGCACCAATACGGTGAAGTGCTCTATCTCGATCTCCATTTTTTCCCGCGAGCGCCTCACCAGCAAACCTTCTTCCTCCAGTGGTTGAATCAGTTCCAGGATCCCGCCAACATCATCGATCTCGGCCTTACGCATCTGATCGAATGGCACGGCGCTGATCATGGTGCCGACACCATCCAGATTAAATAATTCCTGCAGCAACACGCCATCTCTCTGCTG
>JBFIID010000093.1:0-8706 GCA_041601415.1 Gammaproteobacteria bacterium | reverse complement strand
GGCAATAATCAGCACCATGAACAGTCCCGATACGATCATCCGGTAAAGATTAAAATAGCGTGCCGCTCGCCATGCCATCTGGCGAGATTTCGACAACTCAGAAAATGGCTGGATCATTACTTCTCAGTGTCTGATTGATCAGCAATTTGGTGCTCATTACTACAGTAGGTGTTTTCACCGTCTCTAATCGCCTCATTTTCCGGCACATAGATCCCACAGGTTTTACATTGCAGAACTTTCTCCTGACCGGACTCCTTATTGCTGACCTTTTTTCGACGCGCTTCACTGTTTGCCTGATAACGCTTCATCATACTGATCACTAACCAGACGATGACACCCAGCAGTATTACCCTGAATAAGCCCATTGTTTTCCCTCTGTTTTACCTAATACCAGTCAGGCGGATAAATATACTAATTTACAGGTATGACTATTTGCCATGCTTGTTATGATGCTTTGCTGCTGAAATACCACGTCATATTAACGGATCTTAAACGCATCAGGACTGGATAATTATGAATCTGCACGAATACCAAGCAAAAAAGCTGTTTGAAAGTTACGGCATCCCGGTGCCACCGGGTCTACCTGCCCACTCTGTTGAAGAAGCCCTGGCTCAGGCCGCCGCCCAACGCGGTAATGGCTGGGTGATCAAAGCCCAGGTGCATGCCGGAGGCCGAGGTAAGGCCGGTGGCGTGAAATTCGCCAACACCATGGAAGAAGTCGAAAAAATTTCTAGCGAGCTGTTTGGCAAGCGACTGGTGACAAACCAGTCCGGTCCTGACGGCCAGCCGATAAATTGCCTGCTGGTGCAGACTGCTGCGAATATCGCCAGCGAGTTGTATCTGGGCATGATCGTCGATCGCGTCACTCGACGTGTAGCCATTATGGCCTCCACCGAAGGCGGCATGGACATCGAAGAAGTCGCCGCATCGACACCTGAAAAAATTATTACCGCTACCATCGACCCTGTACTGGGCATTCAGGATTATCAATGCCGGGAGATCGGTTTCAAACTGGGCTTTGATAATGATCTGCGTAAGCAACTGACCCACATTTTGAAAAACCTCTACAAGTTGTTTATCGATAACGATCTGAGTCTGGTTGAAATCAACCCGCTGATCATCACCGACAAAGGTGAACTGACTGCGCTTGATGCCAAAATGAATATCGATGACAACGCCATGTACCGCCAGCCAAACCTGGAAGAATGGCGCGACCCCTCGCAGGAAGATGAAAAAGAAAACATCGCCAAGCGTTTTGACCTGAACTACATCACCCTGGATGGCAACATTGCCTGCATGGTAAACGGTGCTGGCCTGGTCATGGCCACCATGGACATCGTCAAACTGTATGGTGGTGACCCAGCCAACTTCCTCGATGTGGGCGGCGGTACCAATGCTGAAAAAGTTGCCGAAGCCTTCAAGCTGATCGTTTCTGATCCCAAGGTTCAGGCCATTCTGGTTAACATCTTCGGTGGTATTGTGCGCTGCGACCTGATCGCAGAAGGCATTATCAATGCGGTTGAAGAAGTGGGAATCAGCATTCCAGTGGTAGTTCGACTGGAAGGCACCAAGGTAGAAGAAGGCAAGCAAATTCTGGCCAATAGCGGCCTCGCAATTATCTCTGCCGATGATCTGGACGACGCGGCCAAGAAGGCTGTTGCAGCAGTGGGAGGAAGTAAGTAAATGTCAATTCTCATCAATAGCGAAACCCGGGTTATCTGTCAGGGTTTCACCGGCAGACAGGGTACCTTTCACTCTGAACAGGCAATTGCCTACGGTACTAAAATGGTCGGTGGTGTCACCCCCGGTCGCGGTGGTCAGTCCCATCTGGACCTGCCTGTGTTCGATACCGTCTCTGACGCCGTAGAACAGGCCGGTGCCGAAGCCAGTATGATCATGGTACCGCCACCGTTCGCAGCAGAATCCATCATTGAAGCAGCCGATGCCGGAATCAAGGTCATTGTCTGTATCACCGAAGGTATTCCGGTCCTCGATATGCTCAAGGTGAAGGCCGCGCTGGCTGGTTATCCCGAGACCCGCCTGATTGGTCCTAACTGCCCCGGTGTGATTACCCCCGGACAGTGCAAGATCGGCATTATGCCGGGCAGTATTCACATGCCGGGCAAGATCGGCATCGTTTCTCGTTCCGGCACCCTGACCTATGAGGCCGTACATCAAACCACGACCTATGGCCTGGGACAGACAACCTGCGTGGGCATCGGTGGTGATCCCATCCACGGGATGAACTTCATCGACTGTCTGGAACTGTTTGAAGCCGACGACGACACCCAGGGCATCATCATGGTGGGTGAGATTGGTGGTAACGCCGAGGAAGATGCGGCAGAATTCATCAAACAGAATGTCAGCAAACCTGTGGTCGGTTATATCGCCGGTGTCACAGCGCCTCCAGGCAAACGTATGGGCCATGCTGGTGCCATTATCTCCGGTGGTAAGGGTACCGCCGCCGATAAGTACGCCGCACTGGAAGATGCCGGAGTCAAAACTGTACAGTCACCTGCAGCACTGGGTGCACGTATGGCAGAAGCACTCGGCTAGTCAGTCCTGTCCTCCCTGCGGGCAGCCCTGCTGCCCGCACGGGTTCTGCTGATGATAGTCATTTTCGAGCGGAATCCACACCATGAACTCCAGTAACACCCTGCGTTTTGCCCTCGCCCAGGAAAACTTTCTGGTCGGCGATATCGACGCCAACACGCAAAAAATCATCGACAATGCACATGCCGCACGCGATACGCTTGAGGCCGATGCGATCCTGTTCCCGGAACTCAGCCTGACCGGTTACCCGCCAGAGGATCTATTGCTCAGACCGCATCTGCACCAGCAACTGGCAGAGTCAATCGAACGCCTCAAGCAGGAAATCCACGGCATCGTTGCCTTCATTGGTTACCCCGAGCAGACCCCGCAGGGGCTGTATAATAGCTGCATCGTCCTGCATAACGGCGAAATCATCGCCCGTTATCATAAGCAACACCTGCCAAACTATCTGGTGTTCGATGAAAAACGTTATTTCCAGCCGGGCGAGGAGGCCACACTCGTAACAATCAAGGGTATCCAGTGTGCAATCAGCCTGTGTGAGGACATCTGGCAGGCCGATACCGTCGAGCAGGCACGAGTGGCGGGCGCAGATCTGATCCTCAACCTGAATGCCTCACCGTTTCATCTGAATAAAATGCTTGATCGCATGGAGGTATTACAGCTTCGCCAGCAGGAGTCCCAGTTGCCGATCATTTATCTAAACTGCGTTGGCGGTCAGGATGAACTGATTTTTGACGGCGGTTCCATGTGCATCGATCAGCGGCGGCAGATAATTCATTGCGCTGCAGAATTCCAGACGGAATTGAGCTGGCTGGATTTTGACTGCCAGAGCCGGCAGTTCACCCCACAACAAAAACACACACTGCTGGAGCGGGACAGTGCTATCTATCAGGCTCTGGTGCTTGCGGTGCGCGATTATATCAACAAGAACGGCTTTGCTGGCGCGGTACTGGGACTCTCTGGTGGCATCGACTCGGCCCTGACCCTGGCGATTGCAGTGGACGCACTGGGTGCCGATCGGGTCGAAGCGGTACTGATGCCCTCGCGCTATACCGCCGATATGAGTGTCGATGACGCGGTGGAAGAAGCGAATCTGCTGGGCGTGAAATATCACATTATCCCCATCGAAAAGCCCGTGGCGGCCTTTAATCAGGAGCTGGCTGCGGTGTTTAACGATAATCGTCGAGATACCACAGAAGAAAATATACAGGCGCGCTGTCGTGGTCTGTTGCTTATGGCGATCTCCAATAAGCAGGGCCGCATGGTGCTGGCGACCGGGAACAAGAGCGAAATGGCCGTTGGTTACGCAACGCTCTATGGCGACATGGCCGGCGGCTTTGCTCCGCTGAAGGACGTCAATAAAACCATCGTCTACCGGCTCTCTGAATGGCGTAATAAGCAGTCACTGGTGATTCCACAGCGGGTCATTGACCGACCTCCTTCTGCTGAGCTGGCGCCTGATCAGAAGGACGAAGACAGCCTGCCGCCCTATGATCAGCTGGATCCAATTCTCGAACGTTATATAGAGAGAGATATCTCTCCAGACGCAATCATTGCCGAGGGATTTGCACCCGAACACGTCCACCGGGTGGTCTCACTAATCGACCGCAACGAATACAAGCGGCGCCAGTCAGCGCCCGGCGCGAGGATCACACGACGCGCCTTTGGCCGCGACAGGCGCTATCCCATCACCAATGGTTACCGCGAACTCTAAAAAAACGGGTCTGAATAAGACCCGTTTTTTGCCACCATGAGTGAGAGACAGACTAGCGCACGACGATCTCTTTGATCTCATCAATGCCCGGGTGATTCGGGTAATTCAGTTCCAGTACCCGTAATGCATCGTCAGACAAATCGTACATCTCCATCACCTTGTAGGCCTTGGACATCAAAACCAGTGCATCAGGGGTTGCCGGAGCACGGGGATAATTCTCGATCACGTGACTGGCACGATTTGCCGCCGCGACATAGGCCTTTCTACGCATGTAATAGTTCGCCACATTGACCTCATGCTGGGCCAGAATATTACGCAGGTAGGTCATGCGTAGTTGTGCATCCTTGACGTATTTACTCTCCGGATAGCGTTTCACCAGTTCGGTGAAGTCCTGAAACGCCCGCAGTGCCGCCCCCGGATCGCGCTGTGACGGGTCTCCGGGCAGGTATTTCTCTACCAGCCCTTTACCGGCGTTGTAACTGGTGAGTCCCTTCAGGTAATAAGCGTAATCAGAATTGGGATGCTGTGGGTTCAGTTTGATGAAACGTTCCAGTGCCGCCAGGGCAGATGCCGTTTCATTGGTTTTGTAATAGGAGTAGGCCAGATCCAGCTGCGCCTGCTGGGCATATTTCCCAAACGGATAACGCACCTGTAATTTCTCATACAGTTCCGAGGATCGCTCGAAGTAACCGAGATCCAACGCGGCCTTGCCTTCGTTATAGAGTCTTTCAGCCGACCAGTTTTCTGTTTCATCTTCCTTCTCAGGAAACAGGGAACAGCCTGACAGGATGAATAAAAGAGAAAGAATTGAGAACCAAAAGCCGAGCTGGCGCATACTCTTAATACCTTGTGTCGATGCAATCTGTATAATTCAGGCGGCATAATACGACAATTCACCGATAAATGTAGAGCCCTTCTATAACCCCCATGCAAGATGAACCTCAACAACTCAGTAGTTTGGTACCGGATAACTGCGAAGGAATGCGCATCGATCAGGTGCTCGCCCAGCTTTTCAGTGATTATTCCCGCAGTCGCCTGAAACAATGGATCCTGCAACAGCAGGTTCTACTGGACGAGAAACCCTGTAAACCCAAAGACCGCGTACTCGGTGGTGAGCAGATCACCATTAATATTCAGTTGGAAGCCGAAGGCGAATGGGAACCGGAAGACATCGAATTACCACTGGTGTTTGAAGACGAACACCTGATCGTGCTGAATAAACCCGCAGGTCTCGTGGTTCACCCCGGCGCGGGAAATAGTCACGGCACGCTGTTAAATGCTTTGCTGGCTCATGACCCGACTCTTGCCACCTTGCCACGCGCTGGCATCGTGCATCGTCTGGACAAATCAACCACCGGCCTGATGGTCGTAGCCCGAAACCTGAAAGCCCATAAGGATCTGGTTGAACAATTACAGGCACGCAGTGTTTCGCGACAATACCAGGCCGTGGTAAACGGTGACATCATCTCTGGTGGCGATGTCGATGCTCCGATTGGTAGACATCCGGTCAACCGCAAACGCATGGCGGTTAATAATAGTGGTAAGGAAGCCCTTACCAGCTACCGTGTGGTCACCCGATACGGCCAGCATACTCACCTGAATCTCAAATTAAGCACTGGCCGCACCCACCAGATCCGCGTGCATATGGCGCATATCCAGCATCCCATCGTCGGCGACCCGGTCTATGGTGGGCGACTGCGACTGCCGCGCAATGCCGGTGAAGAATTAAAACAGACCCTGAGTGAGTTTAAACGTCAGGCTCTACATGCCTGGCGCCTGGCACTGCAACACCCCAACAGCGGTGATGAAATGCAGTGGGAGGCCCCCCTGCCGGCGGATATGCAGCACCTGATTGACTGTCTCGAACGCCAGTCGCGTTCTGAGGCAGAGATAAAATGAAGCCAGCAGCCACCGCTAACCCACAGTGGCTGCTCCCGAAATGGCCCGCGCCGCCCTCTATCAAAGCCGCCGTCACCACCCGTCAGGGTGGGGTTAGCAGCGCGCCCTACGAGAGTTTCAATCTGGGTGACCATGTTGGTGACAAGCCTGATTCCGTAGCCCTTAATCGACAGAGATTATCCGAATATTTGAAACTGCCCTCCGCACCCTTGTGGTTAAACCAGGTGCATGGAAGCGTTGTCTGTCAGGCCGATCGAACTACATCACCGCGAACTGCGGATGCCATCACGACACGCACACCCCACAAAGTCTGTGCGATCCTGACCGCCGACTGCCTGCCGATACTGCTCTGTTCGACTCAGGGTAATGAGATCGCCGCCATTCATGCCGGCTGGCGTGGCCTGGTACAGGGCGTGATCCAGAAAACCCTGTCGGGCATGCACACCATGCCCGAGGAAATTATCGCCTGGCTGGGCCCCGCGATTGGATCTCGGGCCTATGAAATAGACCGTCCGGTATTTGATCGTTTTATTCAACTGAAGTCGCAATTTGAGGACTGTTTTATGCCGACTCGAACTGATCACTGGCAAATGGATATTTATGCCATCGCACGCTTCTTACTGAGACAACAGGGCGTAACACAGATCCATGGCGGCGAGCATTGCACCTATAGCGACGATAAATTATTTTTTTCCCATCGCCGCGAGGGCACTACGGGTCGTATGGCCAGTCTGATCTGGATCAGCTAAGCCCGCAACTTGTTCCCGGCAAGCTTGAATAATGCCCACACGCCCACATCTGATGCTCAACGAATTGTCACGCACTGGAGGAAACACTTAGCATGCGACCCGACAAAATGACCACCAAATTTCAGATGGCTCTAGGCGAAGCACAGAGTCTGGCACTGGGCCGCGATCATCAGATCCTGGATCCGCTGCACGTCATGACCGCCCTGCTCGATCAGGAGGGTAGTACCGTGCGCAACCTGTTGCTGCAATCCGGCGCGAACGTCAACAGCCTGCGATCCGGGCTTGCGCAGGCACTGGAAAACCTAGCAACCGTGGAAGGCTCCGGCGGCGATATTCACCCCTCGAATGAACTGGTGAGCCTGCTCAATCACATGGACAAGTTATCGCAAAAACGTAAAGACCAGTTTATTTCCAGTGAATTATTTGTGCTCGCCGCCATTGACGGCAAAGGCACGCTGGCTGATCTATTACGCAAGTGCGGTGCCGACAAGTCACGCATCGAACAGGCCATCGATCAGATGCGCGGCGGCGAAGCGGTAAATGATCCCAATGCAGAGGAACAACGTCAGGCCCTGGAAAAATACACCATTGATCTGACTGAACGGGCAGAACAGGGCAAACTGGATCCGGTCATCGGTCGTGACGATGAAATCCGTCGCACGGTACAGGTGCTGCAACGTAGAACCAAGAACAACCCCGTCCTGATTGGTGAACCCGGTGTCGGTAAAACCGCCATCGTTGAAGGTCTGGCACAGCGCATCATCAATGGCGAAGTACCAGAAGGCCTGAAAAACAAGCGCGTCCTGTCTCTGGACATGGGCGCGCTGATCGCTGGCGCCAAATTTCGGGGTGAATTTGAGGAACGTCTGAAAGCCGTACTCAACGATCTGGCCAAACAGGAAGGTCAGATCATTCTTTTCATTGACGAGATACATACCATGGTCGGTGCCGGCAAGGCGGAAGGAGCGATGGATGCCGGTAATATGCTCAAACCTGCGCTGGCTCGTGGTGAACTGCACTGCGTCGGTGCCACAACTCTGGACGAGTATCGACAGTACGTGGAAAAAGATGCCGCTCTGGAACGCCGCTTTCAGAAGGTACAGGTGGATGAACCCAGTGTGGAAGATACCATTGCTATCCTGCGCGGCCTGAAAGAACGCTATGAAGTCCACCATAATGTTGAAATCAGCGATCCGGCAATCGTTGCTGCCGCTACCCTGTCACACCGCTATATCACCGACCGGCAGCTACCGGATAAAGCCATCGATCTGATCGACGAAGCCGGCAGCAGGATCCGTATGGAAATGGATTCCAAACCGGAAAGTATGGATCGCATGGATCGTCGTCTGGTGCAGCTGAAGATCGAACAGACCGCCCTGAAGAAGGAATCTGACGAGGCCTCGAAAAAACGCCTGGCCATCCTTGAGGAGCAGATCGAAGAACTGCAACGCGAATATTCCGACCTGGAAGAAATCTGGAAATCTGAAAAAGCCTCATTACAGGGTACCCACCATATTAAGGAGGAACTCGAACGCTCACGTCTGGAATCCGAGACAGCCCGCCGTGCTGGTGATCTTAATCGGGTCTCTGAACTGGAATATGGGCGCATACCCGAATTGCTAAAGCAGCTGGAAATGGCCACACAGGCCGAAATGCAGGAAATGAAGCTGCTACGTAACAAGGTTGGCGAAGAGGAAGTCGCCGAGGTGGTGTCCAAATGGACCGGTATCCCGGTTTCTCGCATGCTTGAAGGCGAACGGCAAAAACTGTTGCGAATGGAAGAAGCCCTGC
>JBFIID010000092.1:0-8711 GCA_041601415.1 Gammaproteobacteria bacterium | reverse complement strand
TACCTGTAAACCAAGTTTGGCGTGATAGAACAGGGCGACGATGGCCAGTAACAGGAAAACGGTAGTGACAGGTGACTGCACCCACAAGACGGCCGTTTCATAGGTTTCGCCGACAATACCCAGCACACCACAGACGAACCAGATCGACAGTGGTAACAGGGCGACTGCAGTTAGCCGTTGTAACCACCAGTGGTGACTACCTTCTTTGGCTGAACCGAGCCCACGCACTTTTGACAGAGGTGTATTCAGACTCATTATGCACCTCCAGTGGTGAGGATGATTAACCATGAGATCAGGGTGAAGGCGGTTGCGCCTGCTACCACTGCATAGCCACTCTTGTAGGCAATTTCGATATCAAAGCCATAACCAGCGTCCCAGAACAGGTGACGAATGCCGTTACAGAAGTGATAGTAAAAGGCAAAGGTCCAGGCGAACAGTCCTAACTGACCGTACCAGGAACCCAGGCATGCCTGGGCCTGAACGTAGGCCTCGGGGCCTGCTGCCAGTGCCAGCAGCCAGTAAAGCAGAACCAGGGTACCAATCGACAGGAATACGCCAGAGCCGCGATGAATGATCGACAGGCTTGATGTGAGCTGTGGTTTGTAAACCTGTAGATGCGGTGATAATGGCCGATTATCTGTTGCCACTCCGTCTACCTCTCATGTTGTAATTGAATAAAGAGACGCACAACGCGTCGGGGTTCGAAACACCAGTGTTTCGTATGATTTAGAAATCTACGCAGCGCCCTTTGCGTTCCCAGTCGCCGTAGCGTGTAGGTTCTGGACCTTTCGGTCCCCCATATTCCTTGACTGGTGGGTTCAGTTTGTCTGAACGATTGGGGGCTGGCGTAGTATTCTGTTTTTGTTCTTCAGTATCTTTCATCGAAAATCTTCGTGCGTAAGCGTAAAAAATAGTGGACTGCATCGACCATTGTTTCTACTTTGGAAAGCTATTTATACAGAAGCGGTAGTATATTTACCAAGGGCCAATCATTTCAAGCGCCGATGGTCTAGTTGATTAAATGGATCAGGCCTCGTAACAGCGGTTATGGAAGACACATAATATGAAAAACTTAGGTGCAGGAAGCAGGGTTCAAATTCGACCATCCAGATATCTCTGGGTGGCTTTTCTGGTGACACATCTTGGCGGTTTGTCGCCATTGTATCTGACAACGGTTCCCACGGCTTTTATCTATCTGTCTATTGTGTCTGTGATGCTTAGTTTGTGCTGGCTGCGCTGGCGGTATTTTCATGCCCCCGAGAGGATTACCGACATGATCTTTCGTGACGATCGACGGTTTCATCTCCTGTGCGCAGATGGCGGCGTAAAAGATGCGGAACTGTCTGGCATAAGCCTGCTGCTGCCCTGGCTATTGATCGTGCAGTTTCGGATTGAACACCGGCAAGTTAGCCTGATACTTGCGAGAGACTGTGTTGAGCAGGATACATTCCGTCGATTGCGGGTCTGGTTGCTGCGACAGCAGTATGATTAAAGAGAAACTGAGTTCCGCTGTTCTATCCAGGGCACAATATCTCTTACCTGCCGAAGTTGGTCAGAAGCACCCCAGGAAAATGGGTCATCATCATCATTGATATAACCAAACAACGCGACCAGAGTCTGCATGCCAGCACGTAGTCCTGCCTCTATGTCTCTCTCCGCGTCACCGATATAAACGCATTTTTCTGCCGCAATCTGAATTATCTCGCAAGCATGTAGCAGTGGTTCAGGGTGTGGTTTTCTGTTTTTGGTGGTGTCACCACTAACAATACAGGCCGCTCGATCTGATAACTGTAATTGTGCCAGAAGTGGATCGGTGAGCCAGGCAGGCTTGTTGGTGACGATTCCCCAAAGTAGCTGATTGTCATCTAACCAGCCAAGGACGTCGTGCATGTGATCGAACAGACGAGATTCACGTACCAGGTTCTCGGCATAGAGTTCAAGTAAACGTAAGCGCAGTGGCTCAAACTCCCCGGATTCTTCTTCGATTTTAAAACCGAATTTGATCAACTCGGCGCTACCGTTGGAAACATGTGGACGAATTGAATCGTAGGGCAGGGCGGACAACCCCTGTTCCTGACGTACGGTATTTAGACACCACGCAAGATCCGGTGCGGTATCGACCAGAGTGCCGTCAAGATCAAACAGTACGGCCTCAATTCGACCGGCCATTTTATCGTGCATGCAGGAGATAGTTGATTTCCGGTTTTGAGCCCAGACGATGGTCGCCTGAAAGGGGGTGATATTCGAGTCCGGATATATCAGCGACCTGACGGCCATTCTCCCTGACCCATTTCGCCAGTTCCGATGGTTTTACAAAACGGCGGTAGTCATGGGTGCCTTTAGGTAGCATATTGAGTACGTATTCGGCACCGAGCACTGCATAGAGATACGCTTTCGGTGTTCTGTTCAGCGTTGAGAAAAATACCTGCCCATCAGTCTTTGCGAGGCGCAAACAGGCCGCCACCAGGGTTGCAGGATCCGGCACATGTTCCATTAGTTCCATACACGTGACAACATCATATTCACCGGCATGCTGTTCGGCGAACTGTTCTGCCGTGGTGCAGATATAGTCAATATTCTGCGGATGTTTGTTCACTGAGTCAGGGCTTATTTTGTGTAACTCAGCGACCTTTAATGCTGCCTCACCCGCATCTATACCGGTGACAATTGCGCCATTGGCCGCGAGTGCTTCGGTGAGGATACCGCCGCCACAACCGACGTCCAGAACCCGTTTGCCAGCGAGTCCTTTTGCGTTGCTAACTATATAGTCAAGCCGCAACGGGTTGATATCGTGCAGGGTTTTGAGTTCGCCTGTTTCATCCCACCAGCGTGATGACATGTCGGCGAATTTTTTGACTTCATTATGATCGACATTCATCGATGATACGTACCTGGGTTAGGAGTTTGTGCGGTTTACAGGAGTTCGACGAACTGCTTGACGACAGCCTTGCCAGCCTGACCAGAGACATCCAGTGGTAAATTGCTGAATGCCTGTTTGGCTTCTGCTTCAGAGCTATAAGCGCCATACAGGACGCGGTAACCGAATCGATCATCGCTGACCGGTACAATACGCATGGCAATGTCCGGGTGCTTATCCAGTAATTTCTGAACATTGGCGATACTTTTCACGGCGAATAACTGCAACGTGTACTGCTCGGCCTGTTGGGCATGAAGCCACTGGAGATTGCCTTCATAATCGCCGCTGGAAGAGGCGGGATTAAATACCAGCGCTACCCTGAATCCTGTTTTGTTATCTGCTGAATCCCTCTTCCCGAAGCGTCTGGAGGCAGAACGTAGATCATCTGATTTATCCGAATAGGCGCCGCCTCTGATAACCTTTAACTGAGCATCGCCCGTGTTGACCGCACTGCCATCTGGTGATGCTGCCTGATGCGATGCCTGCCAGTTATCCATGACCCATTCCTGAACATTACCGAGCATGTGATAAAGGCGAAATTTATTCCGATTGATGCTGCGATCAGATTTAGGCAGGGGAGAGTCCAGTGCGGCTGTATACGAAAATCTTGCATAGGACGGCAGAATTTCATCACCTGTTGGGTAAATGTCTGTGGTACCAGAACGCGCAGCAAACTCCCACTCGGCTTCCGTTGGCAGGCGATAGGTCTGTCCACTGTATTTACTCAGCCACTGGGTATAGGCCATGGCGTCATTCCAGCTGACATTGACCACAGGGTAGTCTTCACCCGACCAGGGCTGGTCTGGACAATTGCGTTTCGTTTGCTTGCAGAAAAGATTGAATTCCTTATTGCTGATCTCATGCATAGAGAGGGCGAAGTTGTAACCGATACTGATCGTTTTGTGCGGTTGTTCCTCGGGTCGACTGCCACCCATTTTGAATTTGCCGCCTTTTAGCACCACCATTACCGGCCCTTTTACCGTGTCGCTGAGCGTATCTCGACAATACGGTTTACGGCTCTTGATCAGCGCCTCACGGCAGCCTTTCTGACGTTCCGGTTTTTTTGTCTCTGCAACGGCTGGAGCCACTGCTTCTACAGGCACAGGTTGTGCAGTTGTCACGGCGTCTTCCGTGGTGGCCTCGGTAATATTTTCCTGTGCAGGTATCTCGACCGCCGGTGCTTCAATCACAGGCGTTTGCTGTACTTCAGTCACCGCATCAGGAATGACCTGCGCGACAGTTTCGCTAACAGTCTCAGCAGTAGCGGGTTCAGCTTGCAGCAGTTCTTCGGTAAGCGCGGTCAGCGTATTGTCGATTTCTATCACCGGCTTCTCGTTTGCGGGTGCGGTTTCAGCTATCTGTGCTTTCGCAAGTTCCGCCTGCACGGCTTCCTGATCCTGAAGCAGAGTAGTTGCCGCAAGACTGAAGCGATTGTCGGTGCTTCCCAGTTCGGTTGCCAGATTGAGTAACTGCGAACGTTTCTCTAATGATTCCTGAGTCTCGCCGATATCCATCAGCGCCCTGGCTTCAAGGATCTGTGTATTGATTGCATCTTCCAGTTGCCTGTATGACAGCGCATCAGCCAGTTCTGTGCGTTCCTGTTCCGAGCTTTGAGCCCAGTTGGAGGACAGTGAAGCCAGAGCGCTATCACTCCAGTCTTCAGCACTCAGAAATGTGTCAATAAAGTCCGGTAATTGCGTGACGGGTTCGGCTACAGAGGAAGGTGCAGTCTGGACGGTACTTTGTTCTATCGGTATTGACGTTTCATCCTCGGCAAGAAAGAAACTGGCAGCACTGATGACAAGGATGAGTGCCACTATCACAACACTCCCTATGATGAGTGTCGTGTTATCTTTTGCAGGCGTTACAGGTGGACTAAAAACGGGCTCAACTGGTGGAGATCTGGGATTGCGTGCGGTCTGGGTCGTCGCCGTTTCTGTGATCGCAGACTCTGTGATTGATGTGGCATCCTCATCATCGGGTAGTAGCACTTCGCCAGCGACCACCTGATCTATCAGGTTCCTGCGCTCATCAAGATAGGTCTCCCGGTCTATTTGACCGATGAAGTATTGTTTGGCGAGCAGGCGTAGATTTTTTATGCTCATTTAGCCAGGTGTCCCTGTCTGTGTGGCTTTGCCAGCATGGCGAGAATTCCTCAATCGATTTTGTCCTGCACCAGTCTGAAACCTGTGGAGTCATCAGCGCGTCCATCATGCTTACGCGTCATGGCAATGTCACAGTTACTAAAGTTGTCCGTATAGGCCGCGCCTCGGGCCGATTTTTCACTCCCTGATTCGACCCATTCCTGAGCGTTACCGATGTAATTGATCAATCCCCAGCCATTGGGTTTACCAGAATTGATGCTGACAGGTGTCTGGCCCTTAATGTAGTTGCCATTGGCGTCCGTCAGGCGACAGTTCCAGGGTTTACCCTTGGGCTGTTTGCCCTCTGCGTTGGCGGCATACTCCCATTCCTTTTCAGTCGGTAGACGGTATTTTTGTCCGGTACGTTTTGATAACCATTCTGCATAGGCATTGGCCTCCGCCAGACTGATTCCCGTAATCGGAAGACTGCGGTCTTCAATCGGTGATGGTTTGCAGGCATGACTGATGGCGCAATAACGATTGTAGTCGGCAACCGAGACCTCATATTTTCCAATCGCAAATGGCTTGTCGAAGTCCTTGCCCTTGGGTACGACAACCATCAGTGGACCAGGTAATTTTTTACCACTGCTGGTATTGCCTATGAAGTTATAACAGCGCCCCTGTTTGCGATTACCATAACCGGCCAGTTTGCTGCTGCATGCTCTGGCACCCTGTTGGGAATAATATTTATCAACAACAATGACGGGCGCAGGTGCTTTCTCAGCAGGCTTGCCGGTCTTGTCCGGCTTTGCTGTATCTGTTTTTGCCTTCTCTGGTGGTGGAGGAATCAAGGCAACCAGTTGTTCGTTTTCCGAGAATATTTCCAGCGAGTTTTTCAGCAGTTCTGTGGCGGCTGCCTTGTTACTACCCTGTAAGTCCTTGATACGTTTCGCAAGCACACCAGAGAACTCATTCTCGACTTCATGGTAACGATCACGCGACAGGCGCCTGATCAGGCCAAGTTGCTTGTCTATCTTGGCGCTGTCAAAGCTGCTGTCGTTGGTAAAGGTCTCGGTCAGTTCTACCACGTAGGCCTCTACCGAGTATTTGTTGCGTGCAGCGATCAGTTCCTTGTGATCCGGCGCATACTTCAAGCCCTCAATCGCCAGCTTCGCGGCCTGCACATAGTCGCTCTGTTCGGCACTCGCATTGGCCGCAGTGACAAAGGCTCCGGAGAGTATTGTTGGCCCATCCTGGGTGAGCAGGGGATCGGTCGCAGGCAGGAATTGCCTGGCTTCCTGAAATACCGACAGTGCTGATTCCAGATCACCGGCATCAACGGCGGATTGAAGACGCTGTCTCAGTGCTTCCGGGGTACCGCCGACGGGAGGTAGTTTTTTCACCAGATCCCTGATTTTGACGTTGTCCGGGAATATTTCCTCTGCAGCACGGGCAAATGCTGCATGTGTTTCAGCGTTACCTGATTCCAGTTGCTGGATGCGTTTGATCAGCGTATCTATCAGCGTGCCTTCGACCTCTGAAAAACGAGCCGGGTTGATGATCAGAATTTCTTCTATCTTCTTGCGTGTTTCATCAACGTCCAGCTTGCTTGAGGTAGCGAAACTCTTATTCAGGTTTTCTATATTACCCTCAAGGGTGAACTCGCTCACTGCCTTACGCAGGCGCGAGTTATCAGGCGCATATTCCAGACCTGCCTTGGCGAATTTCAACGCGGCACCGAAGTCACTGCTATCAGCCTTGGACCTTGACAGGTTCAGGTAGGCATCAGCCAGCGCTGCTGGAGCTTCGTCAGTGATGAAGGGATCATCAGCGGCTAAATCCTTCTGCAACTCTTCCAGTGTGGTTCTGGCATCCGTTACCTGTTTTGCCTTTGTCTGGGTGATGAACGTCTGTTTCAGACCCTCAACTCTGGCCTGTTTTTCCTGCTCCAGTCGTTCCTGTTCGAAGGCCTCTAATGCCGCGGTTAATTCCGACTGTTCAACGGCCAGGGACTCAATGTCGGGACTTAGGGCAGAGGCCTTGTCGAGCAGGTTCTGTGCCTTCGCATAACTCTGTGAGGAACGTAGACGGCTGGCTTCGCTCACATACAGGCCGGCGATATTTGCACGCGTCTCCTTCAGCCACGCATCATCTTCAGGTACCAGCTGCGAGAGGGCATGGAGTTCGTCCTGAAGCTGGGTTTCCCAGGCCTTGTCGAGTCCAGGTTCTGCGACCAGTGCGGCTATACGTTCCTGAGTCGTATCGATCTTCTTCTGTTTGGCCTGTGCCAGGGCCACTTCCTTGTCCGCCTTGAGTTTGCTGACGGTGTCGCCCAGTGAACGTGATTCAGGAATCATCGCCAGCATGTCACGACTCAGGTTAATCGCCTGTTCGTATTCACCTTCATCGGCCGCTCTGGACGCTTCGCTGGCAGCCTTGTCAGCGAGTCGGGTACGCGCATCACCCAGGAAACTGGCATTCGGATCCAGTGCCTCTATCTGATCGATAGTAGTGAGTATCTGTTCGGCATCTGCCAATGCAGTCACCTGTAGACTGGCAAGCTCTTCTTCAAAGCGGGACTTGAGAGCGTCAATCTCTGCTACAGAGACCTGAACGGCACCCTGTTGTTCAGCGATATCGATGGTATTTAGTTCCGTTGTCAGGGCAGTGCTGATCCTGTTACCCGGCTGTAACTGCTGGGCTGCAGCTATCAGAGTTCTAGCATTGGCAAAATCACCACTGACTCTGGATTGTCTGGCCGAACTCAGATAGGCCTGACTGATCTGATCCCTGGCTACCGCAGTGCGAGGATTACGTGGGGCGATGTCAGCCAGTGTTGCCAGCAAACCGTTGGCATTTGGTTCTGCGGGTGCGGTGAGGCGTTGCTCGCTCACGGCTGCTGTAATGCTGTCGGCTATCTCATCAACACGGATGATATGTTGCTGACGGCCCAGATCCAGACGCTCTACGGCATCGCCCAGATTGAGTTCTTTCATCACGGCACCGAGATCGCTCAACAGGCTGCCTGCCTCATCCCATGATTTGCTGTCAATGAGTCCTTTGACATCCTTCTCCGCCACCGGCGCAAGATTGGTCTTCAGATCTGACAGAACCAGGTTGTCAGGTCGGAGCCGAGAGAGTCTGAGTACGTCTTCCTTGATGGCAGCAAGATCCGAAATCGATGCGAGTTGTGCGGTCTGTTCGCCGATGCGTCTTTCAAGCTCTGCGATCAGGGCAGATTCTTCTGCCTTCTCCATATCAACTTCGATCTGATCTTTCAGGTTAGAGAGATTGATATCTGAGGGTAGTAACACCAAACCGGCAACGATCAGATCCAGGGCGCGACTGAAATTCTGCTCTTCACGAGAGATCGCAACCGCATTCGAGAAGGCGCCTGGCAGACGGCGGTCGTTTAACAGAGGGTGACCAGGGTCAACCTTGGCGACCATATCCAGCACGTCCTTAACATCGTCCTCACCTTCGGTGGGAACCAAGGTGCCGTTCTTCAAATGAGAGTTAAAACGCTGGGTTAAATTACTCAGGATCTGATTGCGTGAATCTTCAACATTATTCTTGATTTCAATCACTGCGGCGGAATCGCGATACAGGTTACTGACCTGCGCGACCAGACGATCAGCGCCAGGGAAATCAAAATTATCAGAAGAGGTATCCAGTTTCGCGTCGATAGACTGCTTGAAGTAGGTGATGAT
>JBFIID010000091.1:0-8718 GCA_041601415.1 Gammaproteobacteria bacterium | reverse complement strand
TCAAACAATCTAACGATGTCATCTTCCGAGCCGACATCAGCCTGAACAGCAAGGGCTTTATGCCCGCTTTCTTCAATACGTTTCACTATTGCATCGGCTTCTTCTTTCCGTGACCTGTAGCTGATACACACATCCCAACCTCTTGATGTTGACAGGAGGGCCGTTTCCGCGCCAATCCCTCTGCTACCACCGGTAATTAATACCACCTTGCTTTGCATATCACTTGCTCCTTAAAACGGACTCAATAGTATTAATAATAATGCCAGATTTTTCAGGGTTGAGTGCATCGGCGTGGGGTGATGCGAACTGCCCCGAATCATTGTCAAAATACTGACCGGAAGCATTAGCGAATTCATCTGACAGCGCCGCACGGATGAGTATCTCTGCTCCAATCTGAAGATCCTTGCCGGCCACGCCAAAGCCTTCTTTCACCATCTTGCTGCCAAGCAATGAACCAGGGTTAACCGCAGTTATTACAGGCCCTTTGGCTTTTAACGCGAGTCCCATAGTACGTGACCACATGGTGATTGCCAGTTTACTTTGTGCATAAGCGGCGAAGTCATCGTCTATGGTGACTCGACCTGATAATGCCTCAATATCTACCGGTGACTGCGCTGCAGAAGACAGGTTGATCACACGACCGTATGATCCAATCAGGGGCATGAGTCGTTGTGTCAGTAAATAGGGCGCGATTGTATTGACCATGAATCGCACATCCATCCCATCCTGAGTGATGGGACTGGCTGTCCTGAAAACACCTGCATTATTGATCAGCACATCCAGTGTTTTGTGTTTTTTGGTCACTGCCTTTGCCAGCATTTCTACATCATCTATCTGAGATAGATCCGCAAGGTAACTTTCAAGCTGTCCACTACCCGACAGGCCTGATAGCATGCTTTCGACTTCCTGCAACTTAGACGGATTACGTCCGTGTAACAAAACGTGATGGCCCCGGGAAACCAGCATCCTGGCGGTTTCCAGACCGATGCCGTCAGTAGAACCGGTAATAAGTATGGTTTTCTGCATGATGGCTGTTCCTGACTGCGTCGATCTCATAATTGATCTTGAATGCTTATCTGTCATCGTCCTGCTGTTCGCAGGACGATCTGGCTTGTTAATTCATTTCAGGCAAGTTCATCCTTGCCTTCAATCAGAAAGTGGTGACTTATTGAACCGGCGGTTCTCGCCTCAAGATGAGGCGCGTATTCCGGGTCGTTTTTGAAAGCCAAAGCCGCTTCTTTGGATGGCCACTCAATGATGATGCGTAATGCGGCATCCTGATTTTCACCTTCGATCTGTTCGTGACTGCTCGTACGAGCCAGGTACTTTGCACCGTGTCGTGCAGCAGCTTCATTTGCCGGGCCGAGGTAGTCCGGGATCCAGTCTTCGTTGGTAGGGGTGACATCAAGAATAGAATAGTAAGACATTGTTGTTTCTCCTGTGATGATATGTTGATGGGTTAAATGTTGACGACGACTTTGCCCATTGCTTCACCGCTGGATAAGCGAGTGTGGGCCTGGGCAATCTCGGTTAAAGAAAAATGGGTTTCATCAAGTACCGGGCGCAGGGCACCGGCTTCTATGATCCCGGTGAGTGCAGCAAGTATCTGGGCGTGAGCTTCACGCTTATGGTTGTGAATCATCGGGATCAGCATGAAGACCACATGCAATGACAGACCCTTAAAGTGAGCGAGAGAAAGATCCAGTTCCAGCATGGAGGTGGTCGAGGCGATCTGCCCATTCAGGGCTGCTGCTTCAAAGGAGTTAGCCAGGTTAGCACCACCCACCGAGTCAAAGACAAGATCAAAGCCGGCACCGTTGGTGTGTTGTGCCACATAGTCGCTGACGGTTTCTGTCCGGTAGTTGATCCCTTTAGCGCCGAGTTCTTCGATCAGGGCCAGTTGCTTCTCACCACCGCCGGTCGCATAGACCTCAGCACCAAAATGACGTGCCAACTGGAGAGCGACATGACCAACGCCACCCGAACCGCCGTGCACCAACACGCGTTGTCCTGCAGAAATTCCGGCTCTCTGTAGTCCCTCGAACGCCGTGATACCAACCAGGGGCAGGGCCGCTGCTTCACGCATGGACAGATTGACGGGTTTGCGAGCGATCAGTCTGGCATCGGCCAGCATGTATTCCGCCAATGAGCCCTGAAGCTCTCCCAGGCCGCCAGCACAGCCATACACCTCATCGCCTACAGCATAATTAATAACACCTTCGCCAACGGCTACGACCGTACCGGCGAAGTCCATGCCCAAAACAGCAGGCAGATCAGGTGAAAGCGGTAAGTCCTTACCCATTTGCCGGATCATCGTATCGACCGTATTAACACTTGTTGCCGCTACGCGAACCAGTACATGCCCTGGTTTAATGTCTGGTTCAGGAATGTCTGCGGCTTCAAATACCTCCGGACCGCCAAACTCTCGAATGATCATTGCTTTCATTAGTAACTACCCCGGTTCGATTGATGCCGAGCAGTCTATTTCCTAACAATAAGAATGATAATAGAGTAGATTAAACAATCAGTTTATAGATTATGTTGATAATGGCGTATGAATATCGAACATCTCAAACTCTTTGTCAGGCTTGCCACCACACATAACATCAGCCTCGCAGGGCAGGAATCAGGCCTGTCACCAGCAGTGGCAAGTTCGTACATTTCAAAACTGGAAGCCGGTCTTGGTGTCCGTCTGGTCCATCGCACCACTCGCAAAGTGTCATTGACGGAAGAGGGCGAGGCCTTTCTTGCCCATGCAGAAGACGTACTCGCCAGTGTGGAAGCCGCCCGTGCTTCTGTTGGCGCAGGGAGTGTTTCACCTGGGGGAACACTGCGGGTCACGGCGCCTGCTTCCTTTGGCCGCATGCATCTGGTGCCGGCGCTGAAGGGGTTTTTATCGCGCTATCCGGATCTTGTGATCGACTTGCGGCTTACAGATAGCATCGTCGACCTGGTAGAAGGCGGCTTTGACATCGCCATTCGTAATTCGGAACTCAAAGACTCCACTCTCATTGCACGCAGGCTGGCATCAGATAAGCGTATTGTCTGCGCATCTGCCGATTACCTGGCCAGGCATGGAGAACCGGCATCGCCAGATGACTTGCGCGATCACCAATGCATTCATTTAACGGGTCTCGAGAACTGGATCTTTGAGACACCCGAGGGTCATCGAAGTATTAAAACAAAAGGCATTTTTCGAACCGATAACGGTGAGGCCATTCGTGATGCCTGTGTTGATGGCCTGGGTATTACAGTGAATTCTACCTGGAGCGCCTATAAACACTTACAACGGGGCGAGTTGGTTCAGATACTGCGGGATTACCCATTAGTATCCAATACGGCCATTTGGGCTATCTATCCCAGTTCACGATTGCTGGCCCCAAAAGTCAGGGTGTTTATTGATTATTTTTCCGGGTATTTCGACAGCCCACCGTACTGGGATCTGGAACTGGTTTGCCAGGGCTTGATCTACCCGGTGCCATGAATTGAAGATTAATAGTTACTGTAAAACTGTTCTGCTATTTTCCTGCATTATTTGAAAAATATGATCTAAACCGTGAGTGATTCCTGATGATGAATATTCTGATTCAGAACATAATGAAACCCGGAATCATTTCAATCAGTAAAAAGGCCTATGTATGAGTATCTTTCCCGACACTCTTAGTGAGATTGGGGTTCTGCTGATGTTGGCGGCAGCTGTCGGAGCGTTGGGTGTTCGTCTTCGCCAGCCTCTCATTGTGGCATTTATCGCAGTGGGAATTCTCGTCGGCCCCTCAGTACTTGGTTGGGTGAGTGCCAACGATCAGGTCGATTTGCTGGCAAAACTCGGCATCACACTCCTGTTGTTTGTCGTCGGACTGAAACTGGATCTGCACATTATTCGCACCATGGGGCCGGTGGCGCTGGCAACAGGGCTAGGCCAGGTACTCTTTACCAGTGTGGTCGGTTATCTGATCGCGATAGCCTTTGGTATGACGCCCATTGCGGCTCTGTATGTAGCGGTCGCCTTAACCTTTTCCAGCACCATCATAATAGTCAAGCTACTCTCGGATAAACGCGAGGTGGACACGCTGCACGGGCGCATTGCCCTGGGCTTTCTTATCGTGCAGGACCTGGTTGTTGTGTTGGTCATGATCGGTCTCAACGCCGTAGGTAAAACAAGTGAGTTTTCCTATAGCGATGCAGCGCTTGCCATACTGGTGAAGGGTGGTCTGTTTATCCTTGCCATCGGGCTCGTCACGCGTTACCTCCTGCCGCGCCTGCTGCATTTACTATCACACTCCCAGGAATTGCTGGTTCTGTTTGGAATCGCCTGGGCGGTTGCCCTGGCAACCACCGGCGCTGCATTAGGGTTCAGTAAAGAGGTGGGCGCCTTTGTGGCCGGTGTCTCGTTGGCCTCTACGCCATACCGGGATACGCTGGGCGCGCGTCTGGTTAGTTTGCGTGATTTTCTGCTGTTATTTTTCTTTATTGATCTGGGTGCACGGCTGGATCTTGGTCTGCTGGGGGCCCAGTTCGTGGAGTCCCTGGTGTTTTCCCTGTTTGTTCTGGTCGGCAACCCGCTCATCGTTATGGTCATCATGGGCGTTCTGGGATACCGCAAGCGTACCGGTTTTCTGGCCGGTCTCACGGTGGCGCAAATCAGCGAGTTTTCACTGATTCTTGGCGCCTTAGGTCTGAGTCTGGGCCATATCGATCGCGAGACCATGGGGCTGATTACACTGGTCGGTCTGATCACTATCAGCGCATCGACCTATATGATCATCTACTCCCATCCGCTTTATGAAATACTCGAACCCTGGTTGAAAATCTTTGAACGCAGAAACCCCTACCGTGAACGTGAACCGGATTCCGAGTTGGACGACGGTGTGACAGACATTGTTCTTTTCGGTGTTGGTCGATTTGGGAAGGGTATTGCTCAGGCTCTGAGGGCGCGTGGTTGTCGGGTGAAGAGTGTTGATAACAATCCGCAGCTGGTTCGGGCGGGTGATGCAATGGGCTATCCTGTGCTTTACGGTGACGCCGAGGATCCCGAGTTCATTGCAACGCTGTCACTTACACACGTCCAGTGGGTTATCGGCACGGCTAGCGATCGACGCGTTAACCAGACGCTCATACAATCCCTTCGGAGTGTGGGCTATGCGGGTCGCATCGCAGTCACAGCACATAGCTCAGGCGAGGTTGCGATTCTGGAGCAAGCGGGTGCTGATCTGGTGTTATTACCCTATGCAGACGCTGCTCGCGAAGCGGCTGGCAGGTTAGTGGGGCAGGTGCCAACCGCGACGGTGTGATGACTCGTATCTCTGGCAAGAGGTAGCCCGGCGGCATGCTTCTTAGCAGAACTACTGACGGGTATTCATGGTCAATATGTTTTGGCTGCGGCCTGGTTTATTGATCTGCGGCTGGATAAAGACGTTCTGGAAATTCAAGTGCCAGGCACAAGCACACGCGTTTCATCGGAACTTGTGATGTTGAAGCGGAAAGTGGCTGAAATATTTGGTTCATCCCTGAAAAATGCTGGAAGAGGTGAAAGTAATGAAGAGGTTTAAAGACATTCTTTGCGTGGTGGAGCCGGAAGGCATCTGCAAACCTGTTCTGGAGCGCGCCGTTACTCTGGCGGAGAATAATCAGGCCAGTCTTACGGTAGTCGATGTGGTCGAACACGTGACTGACGGTATCAGTCTGCCTGCGGGGGAAACTATCTCCGCAGACTTGCAGGCCGAGATGGTAAAAAGCCACAAACAGAAACTGGATGCGCTGGTTGAGCCTTACATTAAGCGTATCAAGCTTGAAACCAGAATATTGGTTGGTACACCCTTTCTTGAGATTATCCGCGATGTCCTGTGCAACGGTCGCGATCTGGTGATCAAATTACCAGAGCAACAGGATTGGCTGGATCGCCTGTTCGGCAGTGACGACATGCATGTACTGCGCAAGTGTCCATGCCCTGTCTGGCTGATTAAACCGCAGGAACCAAAGTCCTACCGTCGCATACTCGCCGCAGTCGATGTCGAAGACACCGAGTCGCCAGAGGAAATGGAATCACAACGTATACTTAATCACCAGATACTCGCAATGGCCAGTTCACTGGCCTTGGCAGAGTCTGCCGAACTGCACGTCGTGCATGTGTGGGATGCCATCGGCGAAAGCGCTATGCGTCACGGCGTGTTCATGAGGACGGAGGAAGATACGGTTAACTCTTATGTGGAAAATGTGAGGCAGCAACATGAGACCAGTCTTGATAACTTGATAGGCGAAGTTGAAGCTTCTGTCGGTAAGGAAGTACTGGATTACATCAAGTACGAGACACATCTGGTAAAGGGGTGGGCACGAAAAGAAATACCGGCACAGGCCAAACGTATCAATGCGGATCTTGTGGTTATGGGAACAGTGGCCCGAACCGGCATTCCGGGCTTCATTATGGGCAATACTGCGGAGACCATCCTGAATCAGATCGATTGTTCCGTACTCGCGATTAAACCACCCGGATTTGAATCTCCAGTCACAGTGGATGGATGAGGGCTGTGTGCACGCCCTTTATTCATCTTGGCATTATTCCTCAGACCAACCTACCATTCTATGACCGTTCAAAATTGCGCCCAAACTAATTTGTCAGGATTGAAACAGGGCCGATACCTCGTCGAAATGTGTCTGTAAGGCCGAACTGTCAATATTACTTACAACGCAATCAACCCAGCCTTTTCGTTAACGTGATGATAACGTTCAGTTATAAAAAACAAGGCCTCATAGATCACAGGGACATCAATCACTAATTTCAGACAACTTCTTAAAATATCAGCATAAATTATTGTTATTTTTACAAAAGTGCGCGCCGCACCGTGGGTGTGTCTGGCTCGTTTTCTTCAAGCTCTTGATAAGTATGCCGATTAATTTTGTGGCGTGATTAGTGCTATGGAGTTATGTACTTTCTACAACTGTCCAGGAGCTTTCATGAAGAGCATCAATCATATCTGCCGTTGGCTGACACTTTCTCTGCTTATGTCGGGTCTATGGGTAGCGCCTTCGCAGGCAATGCCGATCACATACAATATCTTCGATGATTTCGGTACGGCCACTATTACTGGCACGATAACCACAGACGGTTCAACTGGAGCGATTGGTAACGGAAATATTTCGGATTGGAACCTCTTATTGGATGACGGAACATTCTCTTTTTCGCTGACTAAATCGCCGTTAAATTCTGGACTATTTTCGGGCAATGGCGTATTCCAGGCTAGCCTCACGACACTATCCTTCGACCACTCGATCAACCATATATTTTTGATCAGAGACGCCCCTGTCGATAATTTTTGGTGTCTAGAAGGACCCAACAACGGATGTTTCGGAAATCCGTCTTCGTCTAATATTTCGGTTGGCTTTAGAGCTAATCAGTACATCAACACTGGTAGGACTGGACTCCATGTGTATGGAGCTGTGTCAGTTCCCGAGCCCACATCACTTGCCTTATTAGCTCTGGGGTTATTTGGAGTAGGCTTCACCAGGATTCGACGCAAGCATTAAGCGATAGGCATTTAATGTACGCAAGCCCCGACCTACGGTCGGGGTTTTCGTGTGGCGGGTAATAATCGTTAGAGCTCGCAGGTTGGGTTGATAAGCCCAACGATTTAAAGCAAGTGTCGCCATTTAATTGGGCATCGTGTCTCAATACAAACTTTGCTGGAATCGTTAACACTATTTTTTCCTTATCCGATAACTACGCCTGACTGAAGGCATCCCACTAGGGAGACGATCTGTTTCAGCGCCAATACTTCAGCTTCTACCAGTAATTAAAACCTCCTTTTTTTCCATATCATCACCTCCTTAAATCGGACTCACTAGTATTAATAATACCGCGAGATTTTCCAGAGTTGAGTGCCTCTGGATGCTGTGATGCGATCACCGAAACAGATATGCGTTAGTTTGTCATCCTGGTACGTTTTGATGCGGTATACCACGGACTGTTTAAATGTAACCGTAATACTCTGAAAAGACATGACCTGTCTGCATCGTCAGATGAAACGAATATGCGCGCTGGAAGGGATTGCAGAGACCGTCAATATGGAGCACATAAAGGCGGGCTATTATTCCATCAGCAGCTTAAATCCGGGTGGCTTAGTGTCTGTGGAGCCTGCTTTAGATTAGAAGCGAGGTTTGCTAGAGAGTAGGGGCTCTTCTGTATAGATTGTGCTCTCATTTACGTACACTATTGAACGGTCTACCTATAAACAGGAATTAATCATGAACGACTACGTGACACCAAAGGTTTGGGTTTTTGATGCCGAGAATGGCGGAACCTGGGCGAAGGTGAATCGTCCCGTGTCGGGGGCTACGCATGAGGCGGTGCTTCCACAGGGCGCTCATCCCCTGCAGCTTTACTCGATGGCAACACCCAATGGGCAGAAAGTCACGATTATGCTTGAAGAACTCCTGGCCGCAGGCAAATCGGGGGCTGAATATGATGCACATCTGATCGACATTGGAGAGGGCGATCAGTTTTCTAGCGGTTTTGTGCAGGTAAACCCTAATTCAAAAATCCCTGCATTGCTCGACTTGTCAGAGGAAAGCCCGGTCCGGGTATTCGAGTCAGGTGCGATCCTGTTGTATTTAGCAGAAAAATTTGAACACCTCATACCAACGCAACGAGCAGAGCGCACAGAAGTGTTGAACTGGTTATTCTGGTTACAGGGCTCTGCTCCATACCTGGGTGGTGGTTTTGGC
>JBFIID010000090.1:0-8746 GCA_041601415.1 Gammaproteobacteria bacterium | reverse complement strand
TTGGAACCTGAACCGGTTCACGACTCATCCAGAGTTATTGAAATGCTTGCTCTGGCAGAGGAACATCAGCGACCTTTCCATCTCATCATTCTTGATGCCGACGCGGGGCCACTTGATGGCATCAGTCTGGCTCGCCAGATTAGAGCCGATAAACGTATAGGGCCACTGGGCTTGATCATCACATCGTCCATTGCCAGACCATTGAAGCCCAGCGTTATCAATTCCATAGATAAGGCCTTATGTATTAACAAGCCGCTGTTACCGGCAGCCCTGCGCGAAGCCTGCATTGAGGCAACCGTTGGTCATCCTAATGGCCGTGCTGTTCACACGCCGCGTGCAGAGAATTATCACCGCAGTTGTGAGGATTTGCGCACAATCGTGGTTGAAGACAATCCGGTTAGTCGTGAAATGTTGCTGAAAATGTTGACGGTGTATAGCTGCGAAGCCGATTCGGCGGGTGATGGTGCAGAGGCCGTGGCCAGTGCGGAGCAGGCGTCATATAGCCTGATGTTACTGGACTGTCAGATGCCGGAAATGGATGGCTACGAAGTAGCAGAGACGATACGACGCAAGGAGGCAGAGCATCAAAGCGAAGACAGAATGGTGATCATTGCTGTTACTGCCAATGCATCCATTGCCGATCAGGCGCGTTGCCTGGAGTCGGGTTTTGATGATTATTTACCAAAACCCGTGCGTCTGCTGGATCTGGAAAAAATTCTGATTAAATGGTTCCCGGATCGTTTCCAAACGGATGCAGGGCAGGAACCTGATGAACTTACTGCTGATGCGTTACTGCCCGAGCCTGTGGATGAACCGCCGGTCAACAAGGCTGCGTGGGAATGTTTTGTTGATGATCCTGAAAAACTGGCCAAGTTGTTTCAACTGTTTCTGGATGATGCCAGGAACAGTCTGGTGGAAATAAAAAGTCTTCTACAACAGGGTGATGTGCAAAAATTGTCTCGTGCCGCACATGCCATTAAATCAGGTTGCCTGCAAATCGGTGCAGAAACCATGGCAGAGCATTGCAAACTGATTGAAAAGTCAGAGTCAATGAATGACAGCGCAGCGTTTCTGGAACAGGTTGAGCAGGAGTTTGAACGTGTAGAGGCTTATCTCAGCCAGGTTCTGAAGCAGGCCTGATAGTTTTCATCCCATTGACCATAGTCAATGAGATATTCTGTGCTTCAATTATCATTATCGGTTAACGGTCGCTATTTTTAGTCAGACAAGCATCTCACGGTGGTAAGAGAAGAGCAGTATTAACGGTTGTAGACAGTATTTTTGTCTGCCTCTGGCGACAGTTAAATAATAATAAACGACGCTGAAAAGAGTGTCTGGATGTAACTGATTGATATGTATAACTTTAGCCGGGATGGCCTTGTTTTTGCAAATCGTCAACCAGGAGTGGGTAGTGGAGAAAGAGCCAGTTAAGCGGACAATAATTTTAATTTTTTCTGGTCTCGTCATCAGGTAGTTCCATAAACAGAGGGAGAGCGGTCATACCGCGGAACGTCACTATGCAGATAGCTACTGAGAATGAAGAATTAATAAGAATACTGGTCGTAGATGACCATCCTGTGGTTCGTTTTGGCGTTGTCAGTCTGCTGAATGCGGAAGCGGACTTCACTGTGGTCGGTGAAGTCACTACCTGCAGCGAACTGTGCGATCAGATTGCAGGTATATCCCCGGATATCGTGCTGCTTGACCTGGAGCTGGAAGACGCATGCAGCATTCAGGCAATGAATACCCTGCATGAGAAATGTCCCACTGCCAAAGTCATTATCTTTACTGCGCATGATGATGAGGCCCATGTGGTTGAGGCGGTACGTGCCGGTGTACAGGGCTATGTCGTCAAGGGCTCATCCAACACCGTACTCACCGAGGCCATTCGCAAGGTCCGCAATGGGAGTTCCTATTTCGACGCCCGCGTCATGCAGGCTGTGATCCACCAGTTACATCATAAAGAGCAGGATTCTGAAAAACTGACCAAACGTGAATTACTGGTACTGACCGAGGTCGGTATGGGTAAACCGAATAAGACCATCGCTGATCATCTGGGTATCACGGTCAGGACGGTAAAATTTCACATTAGTTCTATTCTGGCCAAGCTGGGTGCGCAGAATCGAACCCAGGCAGTCAAAATTGCCGCAACGAATGGCCTGATTAAATTATCCTGAGAACGGGAATAATAACGTTGATCCAATCCCCAGGGGGGTGACTGAGTCACCCCCCTTTTTATTTTCTGGAATATCCAGGCCCCGAATAGTCGTTTACATGCAAGATGGTCTCACTCATTATTGCGCGCGCATCAAAAATGCTTACGGAAATGACGTCTGCTCGTGAACAAACAACTCAACTCACTTAGAGAACAACTTGATAACTGCCTTGGTGCGGAACGCTGGCGTTTACGCCGGGAACTGGAAAAATGCCAGGCAAGAATCAGGCGACAGAATGATGCCGGGGAAAACCAGCGTCACCTGGATCAGCTAGCCGAGCGCATCCGCCTGTCCTGTGAGCGAAGAGAGCTGCGTGTCAATGCTATGCCTGATCCCGAGTTCCCACAGGAACTGCCTGTCTCTGCACGATGCGCCGAAATTATAGAAGCCATTCAGCAACATCAGGTCGTGATCATCTGTGGTGAGACAGGATCGGGTAAATCTACCCAGTTGCCTAAGATCTGCCTGGCTGCAGGCCGTGGTGTAGATGGGATGATCGGTCACACACAGCCTCGACGTATCGCTGCACGCACACTGGCAAATCGCATTGCCTCGGAGTTGAAGACCCAAACGGGTGAGGTGGTCGGTTATAAAGTCCGTTTTAGCGATCATGTCAGTGACAGGACGCTGATCAAGTTAATGACCGACGGGATCCTGCTGGCTGAAACTCAGGGCGATCGTTGGCTGAATGCCTATGACACCCTGATCATTGATGAGGCCCATGAGCGCAGTCTGAATATTGATTTTCTGCTGGGCTATCTGAAAACCATTCTTAAAAAACGGCCGGATCTCAAGGTGATTGTTACCTCGGCGACCATCGATCCGGAGCGCTTTTCCCGTCATTTCGATGGTGCACCCATCATCGAGGTTTCCGGTCGAACCTATCCGGTCGATCTGCGTTATCGGCCATTGGGCTCATTATCCGACGATGATCCTGACAGGGATCTACAGCAGGGCATACTGGACGCCGTGGATGAGGTGTCGCGACTCGATCGGGGCGATATCCTGATCTTCCTGCCGGGTGAGCGCGAGATCCGTGAAACCGCAGAGTCTCTGCGCAAACATCATCCACCCGATACCGATATTTTGCCGCTCTACGCGCGTCTCGGGAGCGCTGAACAGAATCGTATTTTTCAGCCACATAAACGACGTCATATAGTACTCACTACAAATGTTGCTGAGACCTCACTGACGGTGCCTGGTATTCGTTTTGTGATAGACCCGGGGCAGGCCCGGATCAGTCGTTATAGCCCGCGTAGTAAGGTTCAGCGGCTGCCAATTGAGGCTATTTCGCAGGCATCTGCGGATCAGCGTAAGGGACGCTGTGGTCGTGTCAGTGCGGGTGTCTGTATTCGCCTGTATGAAGAGCAGGAGTTCCTGCAACGGCCGGCATTCACGGACCCGGAAATTTTGCGCACCAGTCTGGCCTCCGTGATCCTGAAACTGCAGTCCCTGCATTTCGGTGATATTGAGGATTTCCCCTTTATTGAACCGCCTGATAGTCGCTATATCACTGACGGTTACAAACTGCTGGAAGAACTCGGTGCTGTGAATAGCAATCGCGAATTAACGGACATCGGCTGGCAACTGGCAAAACTACCCATAGATCCCCGTCTTGCTCGAATGGTGTTGGGTGGCGTGGAATTTAACTGCCTGACCGAGGTTCTGATCATTGCCAGTGCCCTGAGTGTGCAGGACATTCGGGATAGACCCCACGACGCGCAGGCAAAGGCCGATGAGAAACATCAACAATTTGCCGATGATGATTCTGACTTCAGCTGGTTTCTGAATGTCTGGCGTTTTTATCGGGAACAACAAAAGCACCTGTCGGCAAATAAACTCAGAAAGCTTTGCAAAACAAATTTTCTCTCGTTTATGCGGATACGCGAATGGGCGGATATCCATAGTCAATTGCGAGGGCTGGTGCATGATATGGGCTTTAGTACCAATGAATCGGAGGCCGAGTATCAGTCCATCCATCGGGCGTTACTGACCGGATTGCTGGGTAATATTGCCTTCAAGGCCGAGAAGAATGAATACACCGGCGCGCGCGGCATTAAGTGTCATATCTTTCCCGGTTCCAACCTGTTTCGTAAAGGGCCCAGGTGGATGATGTGTGGCGAATTGGTGGAAACCACTCGGATGTATGCCCGGCGAGTCGCAAAAATAGAACCGGAGTGGGTAGTCCGTGCCGCGCCGCAGCTGATTCGGCACAGTTATTTTGATGCACATTGGGAAAAGAAGGCCGGGCGTGTAGTGGCCTACGAAAAACTCAGTCTTTACGGTTTGGTACTGATCCCCAAACAGTCCGTTCACTATGGGCAGATAGACCCTGCCGGGGCAAGAAAAATCTTTATTCAGGAGGCGCTGGTTCGCGGCGAACTGAATAGTCGCCCCGAGTTTCTGTTGCATAATCAGCGATTAATTCGGGAGGTAGAAGATCTGGAGCATCGTTCTCGTCGTCTCGATATCCTGGCTGATGAACAGGCTCTGTATAGTTTCTACGAAGAACGCCTGCCCAGGGATATCCACAACGCACGTGCCTTCAATCGCTGGTTGAAACGCAGTCAGGCCGAACAGCCCGAACTGCTCTATCTACAGAAGGATTTTCTCATTCAGCGCGACACCGGGAATATTTCCGAGCTGTCCTTTCCGAAACAGATCCAGGTCAATGGCCTGCAGTTAGAACTCACCTATCGGTTTGAGCCCGGACATGATGAAGACGGCGTGACCCTGTTGGTGCCGCTGGTAATCCTGAAGCAGCTGGCTGCCGAGAGGTTTGAGTGGCTAATACCCGGTCTGTTGAAGGATAAGGTGACGGAAATGATCCGTGCGTTACCTAAGCCGATACGCAAGCATTTTGTACCGGCACCCGATGTTGCGGAGCGTTTCTGGCGGCAATGTCGTCCCGCAGAGGGGAGTCTTCATACCGCGCTAGCCGCATTCCTGAATCAGCAGAAAGATCTGCAGATTCGTGCTACGGACTGGTCCGCCGAGAGTTTGCCGGATTTTCTGCGCATGAATTTTGCGGTGCTGAATGAACACGGGCATGTGCTTGAACAGGGGCGGGATCTGGAGGCCCTGCAAAGGCGTTTGGCCAGTCAGGTGGTGCAGGAATTCAGTCAGGCACCGCGTTGGGCAATAGAGCAGAGTGGTTTAACCGACTGGTCGTTCCCTGATTTACCAGACACCGTGAGTGTTGAGCAGCAGGGTTTGCAGATCACAGGGTATCCGGCACTGGTGGACGAGACG
The DNA here is from genome assembly GCA_041601415.1 of Gammaproteobacteria bacterium. GTDB lineage: Bacteria > Pseudomonadota > Gammaproteobacteria > JBFIID01 > JBFIID01 > JBFIID01. The sequence goes on along the minus strand of JBFIID010000090.1, from coordinate 3,278 downwards.
GATAGTGTAGCGATCCGGGTCCTGGATACCGCCGATGAGGCCTACACTACCAGTCACTATGGCCTGCGTCGTTTGTTCCGGCTCAGCCTGGCAACACAGTATCGTTATCTGGCCAGGAATTTGCCGGGTTTTGACCGCATGCAATTACTGTATGCCCGTTTTGGTAAACCCGATGATCTGCGGGATGAGGTCTTGAATGCCGTTACAGAGCGGGTTTTCCTGCATCAGAATGAAACGGTTCATACCCAGGCGGAGTTCAGGCAACGGCAGGAAGCAGGCCGTGCTGAACTGGTTAATGAGGCGAATCGACTCTGTCAATTATTACTTGAAGTATTAACCCTGCACCATGCGATACGCAGGGATTTGAAAGAAGGACAGGGCTTACAGCGATTAGAGGCGAGCAGGGATATTAGTGAACAACTTGATGGACTGGTTTATCCCGGTTTTCTGAGCAGTACCGATAGTCACTGGCTGTTGCAGCTGCCACGTTACCTGAAGGCCATCAGTTACCGACTGGAACGACTGGATCGCGAGCCGCACAAGGATCGACAGCAGTTCACAATATTGATGCCGTTTGTACAGCAATTTAGACAACGAGTGCAAAGCCTGGGTGAGCAGGACTGGTACAGTGCTGAACTCGATCAGTATCACTGGATGCTGGAAGAGTTTCGGGTTTCCCTGTTTGCCCAGCAGTTAGGTACCAGTATCACGGTCTCAGCTGAACGTCTGAAGAAGTATTGGCGGGAGGTGGTCAATGGGGAATGACGTCCGGAGACAGAATAGATAAAGGAAAAAGTACCGAAGCGAGGTCGCTGAGGTAGTAGACAACCCCGCTTCAGCACACCAGACAGATCCCTGTCTGGTTATACGCACCTGTTAAAGACTACTCACACAGTAGGCGAGTAACCCGAAAACTGTTAAATCCCCCCATAGCCACCGAGGATCGGGGGCCATGCAAATGACTGGTTGGTAGCATCTTCACTACTAACCAGTCAACACATTCTAGACCTTATTGGCTGCCAATGGCTTGAGTTGCATCAACTTTTGACATGTCAGGCAGTGAATGGGCTATTCCCTTATGGCAATCAATGCAGGTTTTACCCTCGTCAAAGGCTTTGATGTGCTGTGGCACTGCACGGCGACCCTGTTTGGTGTAGTCCATTGATTTGAAATCATGGCAGTTTCTGCATTCACGAGAATCCGTCGCTTTCATTGCCGTCCAGACATTTTGCGCGAGTTCCATACGTTTTGCGTTAAATTTCTCAGGGGTATCGATGGTGCCCAGAATTTTATGCAGAACCTCGTTACTGGCCTGTATTTTTCGCACTATTTTATGCTGCCAGTCTTTTGGGACATGACAGTCGGGGCAGGTGGCGCGAACACCTGTGCGATTCGAATAATGGATGGTGTTCTGGTATTCACGGTAGACATTTTCTTCCATCTCATGACAACTGATACAGAAGTCCATGTCATTGGTGGCCTCCATCGCGGTATTGAATCCGCCCCAGAAGACGATGCCTGAGATGAAGCCGACGGTGAGCAATCCTCCCAGTGTGTATTTTGCGCTTGGACGGCACAACCATCCCCATAAGTTTTTTAATGAGTTCAACATGTTAGAGTCCTTATTGAGACTTGTTTCCAGGTATGAGAGCTACTGTTTGATGCTTGGCAGTGGCTTAAACTCGTTTTCCACCAGAGGTGCAGCATCGACCTGGGGGACATGACACTGGTTACAGAAATAGCGTCGAGCAGCAACATTAGCGTGCACATCACCGGTACGATCGGCGAAGTGGGTCTGGCTTATCTTGGTGGCACCGGCCTCACGATAATTTGCCCAGCTATGACAGGTCATACACTTATTGAATTTGAGGTTGATCGTATAGCCTTCGATGTCATGCGGGATCAGTGGCGGCTGCTGGACATAGTCTCGCTGAATCGGCGCTCGATCCTCCTGTACTCTTTTAAGCTCAATGTTGGTTGAGTCTGCATCCAGAGCGGCATTCCCGCGCAACGATTTAACATGCTCGGAAAGAGCCGGTGTCGAGCACAGGATCAGCGCACCGGATATCAAAGTGGCTTTCAGGATGGATGAAAATTTCATTGCACTATCTCCTTTGGGCAGAGAGTTGATTAACTGTTTCATGGTGTCACACCCGAACCATCCACGGTCTGGTCTGCCGTGGTATGAAAGCGTGAACCAAAATGGAAAACCTGTTTGTCACACACATCAATACAGCGCCCGCAATTCAGGCATTGAGAAGACATGATGACGTTAGTGTCTGAACGGCTGGTCGGTTTCAGAGCCGGTTTGATAATCTGTGGTTCCGGGCAAACCTGATAACAGTCGCCGCAGTCGTTACACTGATCCCGATCTGCTGCATTGATACGTAACAGCGAGCGGTGATTCAGCAGGCTGTAAAATGCGCCAACCGGGCACAGGTGGCCGCACCAGCCACGACGGCTGATGACCAGATCAAACAAGAAAATGGCGGCAATAATGGCCCATGACAGACCCATGCCAAAAATCAGGCTGCGTTGTATGACGCTCACCGGGTTGACCAGCTCCCAGACCACCATCCCGGTGATTACGGGCAGGATCAACGTCAGTGCCAGCATCCAGTAGCGACTGTTTCTCTCCAGACGAAGCGGGGTTTTAAGTTTCAGTCGATCCTGTATCCAGGCGGCAAGATCCGTGACCATATTGACCGGACAGACCCAGCCACAGTAGACACGGCCACCCACTACGAGATAAACAGCCGTCACGATCAAGGCCCCGATAATGGCTGTCAGCTCAGGCCAGTGACCGGAAAACAGCGTCTGTAACAGAATATAGGGATCGGTCAGTGGCAACGTGTTTAAGGTCAGGCTGGAACTCAGATTACCTTTCACGATCCACAATCCAATCCAGGGCCCGGCCAGAAACAGCAGCAGGATCCCCAGTTGACTGGCACGACGCAAAATTAACCAGCGATGCCGTTGCCAGAGAGAACGTGGTGGGCTGGGATTGGCTGCGGAGCTGTTCATCACTGTTTGTCCTGCATGCCGCGTTTTAGCGTGTCCAGAGGATTACTGGAAAACGGTGATTCGACAGCCTCAGGTTGCATGATCAGTCCTTCGCCCTGATGGTCATAACGCATGCCTTCCGGCAGGTTATAGCGATGTTCTCGATCGGGGGTGACAAGGCTTTGTCCTGATTTAGACTTTTCTTCCCAGCCAAGTCGATAATGTTCGCCTGGCGCTCCCTGAGCCAGCTGTCGCGGCAGTACCTTGACCGCAGC
>JBFIID010000089.1:0-8911 GCA_041601415.1 Gammaproteobacteria bacterium | reverse complement strand
TGGCCATCATGCTGAGTGTGTTCTGCATTTACCGCGATATAGTCAGCGAGCAGTTCCGGCCGAAATAAATAGATGGCCGCTGTGGCGCTCAGCAGAATGACGATCAGCGTGTAAAGTGTATTTTTAATCATGGTCTGGCTCCCGCGTGCAGGGCAGCACCGGTTAAACGTTCAATTTCAATTCGAAAACGGTGGTAATTGCCGGCGGCGATGACTCGTTCAAGGCGTGTGTTAACCAGCGTCTGCTGGGCCTCATTCAGTTCCAGTAGAGAAAACCGTCCGCTTTTATAGCCGGTTTCATAGTCGCTGGCCGCACGTTCCGATTGCGGAATGATGTTGTTATTGAGCACATCAAATGCGTGCTTCGCATGGATCAACTCCTGATAGATTTCATACAGACTGGCATACAGATTAAGGTGTTGCTGCTGGTAGCGATGCGGTTCGCGCAGGGCCATCATTTCCATCTCGTCGATAAACGGTTTTGCACGCGATTCGGAATCGAAGGGCAGACTGGCGGAGAACACCAGCGCGGCATCATCCTGCCGGTTGTAGTAGCGAATACCACCGGACAGGCTGATGTCCGGTTTATTTCGTGTCTGTGCGACACGCAGGCGTGCCTGGGCCACTCTTTCTTCGCTGGCGTACTGAATCAGGTCCGGGTTATTTGCCAGTCGTGTTTCAAGTTGCCGGAATGCTGCAACCGTTGGCAGCTTAAATAAATCTGCGCTGGCTGAACTAAAACCTGCGTTGGTATCACCCCAGGCCGTCGCCAGCTTCACCCGGTAGCTGGCCAGTAGATGCTCGGCGTGTTCAAGTTCTATTTTTGATCGAGAGAGGTTGATCGCGGTTCGGCGTTGTTCGGCGATATGGCTTTTACCCACCCTGACCCGGTGACTAACAATTTCGTGGGTGCGTTCGATCAACTGAATTTGTTGTTGTGCAATTTCCAGACGATGTTGAGCGACGACCGTATCAATAAACTGCACTGCGGTGTTGGCGAGTAGATCCAGGCGTCGACTGTCCTGTGCATTGCGCAGAAGCATGACCTCCTGTTCGGCGAGTGTGCCGCGCAGCGTTGCCTTCTCTGCGCGTTCCAGAATTGTTCCCAGACTCAGGGTGGCCTGTGCCTGGTCGATGCCGTTGAAGTCACCGGTGCCGATAAAGTCTTCCAGCTCCAGTGATGCTTCTATTGCAGGTTTCTGCTGTGCCTGTCGGATGCGGCTCGCAGCGGCACGCGCTTCATAGTCGTTGGCAAGTAACAGGGGGTTACGTTCCAGTGTAGAGATGATCGCCTGTTCAAGGCTTAGTTCACCGGTCAGTGTGGGCTGCTGCGCGAGTGCTGTCGGCAGCGGACCCAGGATCAACAGTACATAGATCCAGTATCGCATTGGGTAATCCTCTTCAGAAGTTTAACAAGGGTGACTACATTTCCCTCCCGCAGCTTGTGCTGGGTTGCGAGGCAGGGAACGTCCATTGTTAAAAGTCTGTCTGTGATGAAATGATTCTTCATCTAAATTTGTCGTGTAATTAAATGCCATAGACCGTGTGCATGATTGTCGGATAATTTCCGCCTGATGTGGCTGGAACAAAAACCAGTTAATCAGCGCCAGCAAGAACCAGGCGCACGGTCATACAGGCTTGTGAGAGTGTTTTAGAGGGGTGGAGCGCGCAGGGGAGGGCGTAGATTAGATCGCCTTGATGCCGTGAGTGAGTGGTTTTCAGGATGATGCCTGATGCGTCTGACCACGAGGGCAAATAACAGGGCGCCGAGCGATATGCTCAACAGGGCTAAGACCAGTGATGCAAAGGAAGGGAATTTGATGCCGCCTTCCGGGGTGATATCCATCTCTACTTCGGAGTCGTGGTCATGTGCCGAGTCACAGACGTTGTCGCAGAAATGCGCGCTGTGGGAATGGCTATGTCCGACAAGAACAAGTCCATCCTCATGATCATGGTCATAGACATGCATATGCACGTTGGTAGTCTGAACGAACAGCAGGGCGACCGCCAGATACAGCACCCATAAGAGGCCGTTGCGTCGCGCATAGGTACGTGCTTGATTCATGTCGAAGATTTAACCACTGATGAAGTATCCATGTCAAAATAGCAGGCTTGAAACAGGATTGATGAACATGATAGCGACAGATGGGATAAAACATTTAGCCGGGCGTTCTGTGCATGCCTGAGCAAGAGGCGATTGTCATTGAGCTGGAAGATGATATGGCGATTATTGAGCGCGCGCAGTCTTCGCAGTGTGGTGGCTGTAATCCGCAGAATAGCTGTCAGCCCCGGGAGCCGGTGAACAGGGTTCAGTCGGTGGTGCTAAACCCGGTCGGTGCCGTGGTTGGTGACAGGGTGCTGGTCACTGTTGACCCTATGTCGCTGCTACTCGCAAATCTTTTCGTCTATGTGTTACCTCTGGTTACCCTGATCCTTGGCGCGAGCGTCGGTTACATTCTGACCGATCCGGATTCAGACAGTAGTCTCTATCCTTTATTGGGCGCAGGCTTCGGGCTGCTGATCTCAGTTGTCCTGATCGCCCACTTCAAGCCTCATTTGAAGAATGAGCAACGCTATGCCCCTCGAATAGCAGAAATCCTGCAGCCATCTGATTCCCGGTAGACGCGCTATAAATCGTCCGGGGCTGTCTCGAGTAAGGCCTGGGTGCACCTCACGCTCTACCCGGCAAGCCCGATTAAATTATGCTTCTTCTGATCCAGGTCAATCCGAGCTTGAAATTTGACTAGTGGTCTACAGCTTCGGACTGGCAATCTGTCGACAGATCATTATCATGCCCTGTCCGTCCAAATCGGTTGCGCCTATGAAAAATGCTTCACCTAACAGCCAGACTGCGTATTCGCATAATTTATCGCCGAATACGCCAATCTCCGAGGAGAGTGATTTTGGCTGGTGTTACCAGATAAATGCCATGTTGAAGAATGGCTATTCGTTCCTGCCATCCTCCTATGAAGATCGCGGATTCCTGTTTCGCGGTATGAGTTGTGGTCTCACGCAGGCTATAGAAACGAATCATTTCTGGCATTTCGATGATCCGCGCTCGGTTACTCAGCTGGAACAGGAACTGGATGTGATGTTCATCTCGCAGGATTTTTCAGATGCCTATGGTGTCTCGCGTATGTGGGAGGATGCCTCGGATAGCGGGCTACTGGTACTCAATAGCAGTCATTACAATCAACAGCTTGAGGTGCGGCAGGCGGCGATGCTGGCCTTTGCCGAACCCGGAGTGGTCTTCAATTATCCTTTTTTGTGCCTGCCACTGCTGCTTGAAGATCTGGCCTTCATACTGGTCAATGATCAGGCGCTGGCGGAGCGTATTCGTGTTCGTTTGCAGGAAACGGGCAACAGTGTGACCCAGGTATTCTGTCCGGATTCTGATTTGGCAACTCCGGCAGGACGTAGTGAACTGGAGACCTGTTTGCTCCAGCAGTTAGAGATGAACTTTGTCTCGGGCGCCGATCTGACCCACAGTGAGCAGATGCCGCGCAGGATCGCTCCGGTCTGATTTCCTGATCGAGAACCTCGATCAGGTGTGTTGCGCGTCCAGCACCTGTATAGCCCGTGCCAGTAGCAGGGTCCGACGTGCGCCTTCGACGTGCAGGTTTTCGATAAGTTTCCCGTTCACCACCACTACGCCTTCACCACGCGCCTCTGCTTCGCGATGAGCTTCAATAATCAATTCCGCCATCTCAATATCCCCGCTTGAGGGAGCAAAGTATTGATTGGCCGGCAGAATGGTTTTGGGGTGGATCAGGGTTTTGCCGTCGAAGCCCAGATCAAAGCCCTGTCGACAGATCTCCGCAAAGCCGTCGTCGTCATCCAGATCCAGCTGTACACCATCCAGAATGGCCACATCGGCGGCTCGTGCCGCCAGCAGACAGAGGCCAAAACTGGTCAGGAAGGGTAGACGTTCCTTGGTGTGCGAAGCACCCAGGTCCTTGGCCAGATCCGAGGTACCCATGACCAGCGCCCGGATACGCGGACTCGCAGAGGCGATTTCTTCCGCATGCAACATGCCACGTGGGGTCTCCATCATGCACCAGATCTCCAGCCCATCCGGGGCGCCGGCTGATTCCAGTAACTGCTGTGATTGAAACACCATGTCGGCACTTTCGACTTTGGGTAGCAGGACGGCCGTGGCACCGGTTTTCGCCACCGCCATCAGATCCGCGTAGCCCCACGGCGAGGCGAGGGGGTTGACGCGAATCACCACCTGGCGAGGGCCGAAATCCATTGACTCAACCATGCTGCAGACGGCCTCACGCGCTTTTTCCTTCGCAGAGGGGGCCACGGCATCTTCGAGGTCAAAGATCAGTGCGTCGGCTGGCAGGGACGGCGCCCTGGCCATTGCCCTGGGGTTTGAGCCGGGGACATAGAGAACGCTGCGCAGGGCGATAAATGATCGAGCCATGAGGGAATCATCCACGATTAAAAGTCTTCGATTGTGCAGTGCAATAATTTATTTGGCAAATGACAATCCGGGTTTGCTGAGCTGGCATTGCTGTTTAGACTCTGCCCTCAGTTCTGTTTTTGTTAAAAGAGAAGGTCTATGAATCCAAGCAAATGCCTGATGTTTTTCGCTCTGTTGCTGAGCAGCCTGTTGTTGCCGGCCTGTGCGGATAAGGAGCCGGTGACAACGCCCGTTGTCTTGCAGGGACGCACCATGGGAACTACCTGGAACGTGAAACTGGCGATTGCACCCGGGCAGCTATCGACAGAGCAATTACACAGCGAGATCGATGTGCTGCTGGAGCAGATCAATCAGTCGATGTCGACTTATCGATCCGACTCGGAATTGTCGCACTTTAATCAGAACCGCTCGACTGACTGGCAACCAGTCTCTCGTGAGCTGGCGCTGGTGATTGAGACCGCCCAGTCGATCAGTCGTCTCACCGGGGGAGCCTTCGATATTACGGTTGGGCCACTGGTCAATCTCTGGGGTTTTGGCCCGGAACGAACCCAGGGTCAGGTTCCGGATGATCTGATAATTGAGAAACGCCGACAGCATAGCGGTTATAGCAAGCTGGATGTTCGACTGGAACCACCCGCTCTACGCAAGCAGGATGCCGAGATCTATGTGGATTTATCGGCTATTGCCAAGGGCTATGCGGTGGATCGCATGGCAGCGTTACTGGAGTCACACCAGGCCTTGAATTATATGGTGGAGATCGGTGGCGAGATCCGCGTCCGCGGTGAGAAACAGCAGGGGCGTCGCTGGCGTATTGCGGTGGAGAAACCGAGTGTTACCGAGCGCGCTGTTCATACGGTGGTGTCGCCCGGCAGGGGCGCGATGGCGACTTCCGGTGATTATCGGAATTTCATCGAGCAGGACGGCAAGCGTTATTCACATACGATTGACCCCGTTTCCGGCCGTCCAGTGACCCATAGCCTGGCCTCTGTTTCGGTGATTCATCCCTCCTGCATGTTTGCCGATGCGCTGGCAACCGCGCTAACGGTGCTTGGGCCAGAGCGCGGGTTGGCGTTGGCTAAGCGGGAAAAACTGGCGGTTTACATGATTGAGCGCAGGCAACAGGGGTTTGAGATCCGGCTAACCGATGGTTTTCGGGCTTACCTGGAGGAGGATTGAAGCTTCAGTTCCCGAGGAATATGACGTTAACAGAAGAAGAGGGGAATATTTTCATGCGATAGGTTGTTCTCATTGATGCTAGGCAGCGCCAGGGTTGCGGCAGCTATTGAGTAGAGTGGAGGTGAGAATCGTGCCAGTAGTACGCCGCGAAATAACGGCAGAAGTTATCTTGCACGACTAATAGCAGAGTAAAACGAGTGAGTGGAAAGGTACAGGTTTTGCGGTCGTTTCTGAGTTCGGACCTGGGCAGGTTTTTGCCCGGGGTGCTCTATTTTGTTGCCGCGAAACTTTCCTTATTCCTCGCTATTCCCCCCAGTGAGGCTGTTGCGGTATGGCCACCCGCCGGAATCGCGGTTGGGGCATTACTGGTCGGTGGATGGCGGGTATTTCCGGGCCTCTGCATGGGTGTGCTGCTGTTCAATCTGAATCTGTGGCTGAATACCGAATCACTGGTGAGTCTAATCTCCAGCGGATTTATGGCCCTGCTGTTATCCACTGGTTCCTTGCTTCAGGCGGTTCTCTCTACACATCTTATCCATCGTGTTCTCGGTCAGCAAAATGCCCTCATCGAGGAGCGTTCGATCATTCTCTTCCTGCTTCTGGCCGGACCGGTAGGCTGCCTCACGGCGGCTTCAATCAGTATGCCGGTTCTAACGATTTATGGCATTGTACCGATAAGTGACTTTGCCTTTAACTGGCTGAACTGGTGGGTGGGCGACAGCATCGGCGCTGTCGTGGTGACGCCAATTATCCTGATCATGTTTCTGAATACGGATACAGCTGTCAGCAACCGAAAATATGCGGTTGGCATTCCTCTGCTGATCCTGCTGCTCATGGTTTTTAGCAGTTTCAGTCTGGTACAGAGTAGGGAGAAAGAAGAGTTTTTCCTCTCATTTGATAAGGCTGTAAATGCTCAACACAGCAAGATTACATCGGGTACTGAAGATAGCCTGGCACTGCTGTATTTCATGAGAAGTTTCTTTGAGGCGAGCGATAAGGTTTCACAAAAGGATTTCAATGATTTTACCCGGCAGTCACTGCGAAATAACCGGCATATTCAGGCGCTTGAATGGATCCCCCGGGTCAGTGATGCAGAACGATATAATTTCGAACACACGGGCGATGCCGCCTATCTAATCACAGAGGCGGATGAAAAGGGACAGAGGGTTCCTGCCCGTCAGGCTGATTTCTATTATGTCATTAAATATGCAAGACCTCTGCTGGGTAACGAGACGGCATTGGGCTATAACATCCGTTCCAATCCAGAGGCAAGAATCAGTCTTGAAAGGGCAATCGAGACCGGTGATCCGGCTGCAACCAGTGCTTTTCGCCTGATTCAGGAAACCGAAAATAAACAGGGTTTCGTGATCTATCTACCGGTTCGAAAACGGATTTTTAATGATGATGGGGAATCACAATTCGGCGCGGTGGTCGGTGTTGTTGCCGCAGTATTCAAACTGGATGATTTTATTCAGGAGATCTCCGGTATCAATGGTGGTGTCATTCCTCTGGTGAGTCAACGCGTCATCGATCTGAATAGAGATGGGAAAGTTCTGTATAAAAGCGCGGACATGGATGATTCGCTGTCTGCTCACCGGGTGATGAATGTTAAGGTTTCCAGAACCATCAACGTCGCCGGACGTCTGTGGCAGATAGATTACTTTCCAAACAGGGAATTCATTAAAGAACACAGTTCATCCAGTGGCTGGTTAATCCTGGTTGGTGGCATGTTATTCAGTGGTCTGTTGAGCGGTTGGTTACTGTCGCTGACTGGCAGGAACATTCAGGTTAACCAGGTGGTCACCGAGAAAACGGAATTCCTGTTACAGGAAATCGAACGGCGGAAGCAGGTTGAAGCTGAAATCACCAAGCTTTCGCTGGCCGTAGAGCATAGCCCTAACATGGTGGTCATAACGGATGCTGTGGGCAACATCGAATATGTGAATCCAAAGTTCACCCAGATCACCGGCTATCAACTGGATGAGGTGACCGGTAAAAATATTTCAATTCTGCATTCCGGTGATCTAGAAGGTTATTCCTACGAAGAAATATGGGAGCAGTTGCGTAGAAAGAGTGAATGGCGCGGCGAGGTTCTAAACAGAAATAAACAGGGTGAATTCTACTGGGCTGAGATCCATTTTTCTGCCATCAGCGATAAAAATAAAGACTGCACGCATTATGTCTCGGTTCATCAGGACATTACCGAATCAAAAATAATTGCAGAGAAAATCTCCTATCAGGCATCACATGATCTGTTAACCGGACTGATAAACCGACGCGAATTTGAGCGACGTCTGGAGCACCTGATGAAGACCGCGCAGTCAGAACAGGTCGAGCACGCCTTCTGTTTTCTGGATCTGGATCAGTTCAAGGTCGTGAATGATACCAGTGGTCATGTTGCCGGTGATGAATTGTTACGGCAACTGGGTGCAATGTTGCTGGAGAAAATTCGCAAGTCTGACACTATTGCGCGACTCGGTGGCGATGAGTTCGGCATACTCATGGAACATTGCTCATTGTTTGATGCACAACGCATGGCGGAACAAATTCGGGAAGCAATCGAAGAATTTAAATTCAGCTGGGGCGATCGAACATTCTCAATTGGTGTGAGTATTGGTCTGGTCAGTATTACCGAGAATAGCCAGAGCAGCATGGAAGTTTTCAAACAGGCAGACTCCGCCTGTTATGCGGCAAAAGACGGCGGCAGGAATCGTATTCATCTGTATCAGGAAGACGATGAGGTGCTGGCACGCAGGAGTGGTGAAATACACTGGGTTACAGACATCAATGCCGCCCTGGAAGAGAACCGGTTCGAACTCTTTGGGCAGTTGATTAAACCCATACAGGAGACAGACGAGGTGCCGGGAATTGAGGTTTTACTGCGTCTGCAGGAGCGTGACGGCAGCCTGGTTCCACCCGGTGCCTTTCTGCCCGCTGCGGAGCGATACAATATCTCTACCCGGATTGATAACTGGGTGATTAATCATGTGTTCGACTGGCTTGAAAGAGAGCCCGATGTGATTAACCGGATTGCCTATTGTGCGATCAATCTATCCGGTCAATCGCTTGGTGATCAAAGTATTCTGCAGAACCTGACCCGTCAGTTGTCCAGACAGGTGGTGCCGGCGGAAATGATCAAATTCGAGATTACCGAAACGACCGCAATCGGTAATCTGGCCGAGGCAAAGGAGTTTATTAATACAGTCAAACGGTTTGGCTGTCAGTTCGCACTGGACGACTTTGGCAGCGGTCTTTCATCCTTCGCTTATCTAAAACATCTGTCGGTCGACGTGCTGAAGATTGATGG
>JBFIID010000088.1:0-8927 GCA_041601415.1 Gammaproteobacteria bacterium | reverse complement strand
TCAGCGCATTAAACATCGTCGACTTACCTACATTCGGTAAACCAACTATTCCACATTTAAAACCCATCTGCTTAGTCCTTAAAAATTCGTTTGTTAACGCTTGCTGTGTAGCTGGTTGATGGCCAGTTCGGTCTGTCCCTGGAATAACAGGGTGAGTGTGTCCATGGCCCGGTTACAGGCATTGACTATCTGATGTTCTTCTTCAGCAGTCGGTCGTCCCAGCACATAGCCCGTTACCTGCGCCGCACTGCCCGGGTGTCCGATGCCAACCCGCAGGCGAGTAAAGGCATTTCCGCCACATTTCTGAATAATGTCACGCAAGCCATTGTGTCCGCCATGCCCACCACCGCGCTTGAGACGGATATCTCCCGCCTCTATATCCAGCTCATCATGCACGACCAGAATGTTTTCAAGCGGGATTCGATAGAAAGAAGCGAGGGCCTGAACGGCCTCCCCACTTCGGTTCATGAAGGTTGCCGGTTTTAACAACCAGCAGTCGTTTCCATTCAGCTGTAAACGCGCGACTTCACCTTTGAATCTGGATTCCTGCCTGAATGACAACTGATGTTGTTCGGCAAGCAGGTCAAGAAACCAGAAACCGGCATTATGCCGGTCAAAATGATGTTGTGAGCCTGGATTCCCCAGGCCCACAATCAACTCTACTTCGGTAGTCAAAGCAGTATTTATTCAGCGTCAGCGTCGCCTGCAGCCTCTGCGTCACCGCCCTCGTCGCCTGCTTCTGTTTCATCTTCATCATCGGACATGATGCGTGCGGCCTGCACAGAAACGATAGGCACTGAAGGATCACCACCATGCGCCAGAGCTGCACTTTCAACACCTTCTGGCAGGGTCAGATCGCCCAGATGGATGGCATCACCGATATTCAGATCCTTTACGTCTACTTCAATGTATTCCGGCAGATCGGCAGGTAAACAAATGATGTCCAGCTCGGTCATCATATGCGAAACAGAACCACCACCCTGCTTCACACCAGGACAGGTTTCTTCGTTCAGGAAGTGCAGCGGGATATGCATGGTAATCTTTTCAGCCATGTCCACACGCAACAGATCAAGATGCAGCAGGATCTGCTTGTAAGGATGTCTCTGCAGATCTTTCAGTACCACCTTCTCAGCCTTCCCATCCAGATTGAGGCTAAGAATGTGTGAAAAGAAAGCCTCGTTCGACAGATGCTTGAACATTTCTTTCTGTTCGACGGTGATTGAGACAGGCTCTTTACCGGTACCATAGACAACACCTGGTACCAGACCAACACGACGCAGGCGGCGGCTCGCACCCTTACCCATCACATCGCGCTTTTTGGCAACAATTTCAAATTCATTCATGATAAATCTACTCCAAACTCAGGCTCTCTTATTAGATGCCTTTTCAGTAACTGCGTTACGCAGAATTGTCCTCACCCGCGACCAGGTTCAGACCCTTTGTAGATGACTGAAAACTCAATCATCAAACATTTCATTTAGTCGACAAACATAGAGCTCAGTGATTCACCGGTGCTCACCCGATGAATACTCTCGGCGAGCAGGCTGGCGATGCTCAATTGGCGAATCTTGCTCAACTGACTGGCTTCTTCAGTCAGCGGAATACTGTCCGTCACTACCAGTTCGTCCAGCTCCGAATCCCTAATACGGCCGATCGCAGGCCCTGACAGTACCGCATGCGTACAGTAGGCCACTACCTTCCTGGCGCCATTTTTCTTTAATGCAGCGGCGGCCTGGCAAAGGGTGCCCGCCGTATCGACCATGTCATCAATAATCGTACACACGCGCCCGTCAACTTCACCGATGATGTTCATTACTTCCATTTCATTGGCCTTTGGACGACGCTTGTCGATGATGGCCAGATCCGCATCATCCAGTCGCTTAGCCAATGCTCTGGCGCGCACCACGCCACCCACATCGGGTGACACCACCATCATGTCTGGATCCTTATTCTTCCAGACATCGCCCAGTAGCACCGGGGAGGCATACACATTATCCAGCGGCATATCGAAAAAGCCCTGGATCTGATCGGCATGCAGATCAACGGTTAACACACGGTCGATGCCTACACTCGCAAACATATTGGCCACCACCTTGGCAGTAATAGGTACACGAGCTGAACGTGGTCTGCGATCCTGTCGGGCATAGCCCATATAGGGCACCACCGCAGTAATTCTGGCTGCCGAGGCACGTCGCAGGGCGTCGCACATCACCAGCAATTCCATCAGATTATCATTCGTTGGTGCACAGGTAGGCTGGATTACAAACACCTCGCGCTCACGCACATTTTCAACGATTTCAACCATCACTTCGCCATCGCTGAAACGATCGACACTCACATCACTTAGCTTAATGCCAGCGTGTTCGGCGATCTTCTCAGCCAGGGGCCTGTTTGCGTTTCCTGTAAATAACATCGTGGTCGACAAAGGCACGTTCATTTCCCCAACGGCTGTGATTCAGTAAAGTTACACTCAAATTTCCTACGACTACCCGGCGATAAAGACAGTTCAGGAGATTCTCCTGCTACCTTAAACGCCGATCCATGACTGCCAGTCATGGATTTATGTGGCTGGGGTACCAGGATGACTTCGGACTTCCTGTCCTTCGCCCTGCGGGCCGCCCTATCGCGCGTTCAAAATCGCTCCGGGCGATTTTGTCGAACCTTGCAGGTCCTCATCCTGTTACCTTAAACGCCAATCCATGACCGCCAGTCATGGATTTATGTGGCTGGGGTACCAGGATTCGAACCTGGGAATGCAGGGATCAAAACCCTGTGCCTTACCACTTGGCGATACCCCAAAAAATCTTTTATCTCATGCTGAGCAGCGGCGATTGATTCAAGCCTTTCGCCACGAATCCCGACCAGTGGTCGGGTAGTTCGGCCAATAAGTCGCGCGCTTCGACCTCGGTTTCAAACCGTGAGAACACACAGGAGCCTGTGCCTGTCATTCTTGCATTGGCCTTTTTATCAAGCCAATCAATAAGTTGACCAACTTCAGCATGAAATTTCCTGACCACGGGCTCACAATCATTTCGCCCTTCACCAGCCAGGAAGCCGCGTATTGTGATAGGAGGCGTATTCCGTGTCAATTCCGGTGCATTAAACACCTCTGCCGTAGAAATACTGCAGGCGGGCTGAACCACCAGATACCAGGGCATATCTAGCTCTACGGGTTGAAACTTTTCACCCACACCCTCCGCCCAGGCCGCGTGCCCATGAATAAAGATGGGCACATCTGCCCCCAGGCCAAGACCGATGCGACAGAGCGTCTCCTGATCAAACTTTAAATCCCAGAGCTGGTTAAGCGCGACGAGGGTAGTCGCCGCATCTGAACTACCACCACCCAGTCCTGCCCCCATTGGCAGATTCTTTTCGAGTCGAATTGCTGCGCCCCGAGTGCTACCGCTGGTTTGTTGCAGGGCGCGGGCTGCACGCACCACCAGATCGTCATCAGCGGCAATGCTCTCATCACCCGCAAGTCTCGACACCTCTCCCGTCTGATTAAGCTCAAATTCGAGCCAGTCGCAGAAGTCCACAAACTGAAACACCGTCTGTAGCTCATGATAACCATCCGCCCGACGGCCGGTAATGTGCAAAAACAGATTTAATTTGGCCGGAGCCGGCCAACGTAGCGAACTCACCCTACTGAATATCCCATTTTGATATGACCATTCGGATCTTATAGTGATCATTGTGCATGAAAAGCTTCCCCGGAAGCTGGACTGCCGAGGTGTTCAGGTAACGCAGTACACTGATTCGCCAATCATTCTGCTGCATATCCAGCAGCAATGACTGTTCGTCCAGACGTAAACCTGTTACCTCTTCCGCAGGCCCCGGGATGCCTCGCACCCAGTAGCTCAGTGCCCCAACAGGCGCACTCCATTGCAATTGCTGTTGCATCAGGGCCTCAGGGCTATCGGCCTGCAAAACCTGATTATCCGGCGTTCGGATACTGAATTCAGCTTCATTACCCCGCAGTTCATAGGTGCCCTGACCAAAGGGCGCAATGAGGCGAATCTGGTAATCACTGCCGGTCTGTCGCCAATGGATCTGTGCACTCCATGACTCGATTTCTGTCTGAATCGCGACCTTGTCAGTTAGGGTCCAGTTTTGCAGCGCCGTTAGCGTCGCTATGCGCTGACGCCAGACTCGTTGGTGGCTGTCCTGATCGATTTGGGGGATATCACTCTGTGGGGCAAAAATCCTGGGTAATTCTGCGCAGCCGGAGAGAAATACCGCCAGCAGCGGCAGAAAAATGACTCTCACGGAATAAATTTCTCCATCGTATCCTTCAGTTTGCTGAAATCCGGGCTCGCTTCCAGAGCGCTATTCCACACTTCACGAGCCCCTTCCTGATCACCCATGACCCATAGCACTTCTCCAAGATGTGCCGCGATTTCAGGATCATCGCGTACTTCTCTGGCTCTACGCAGGTAAGATACGGACTCCTGCAGGCGACCTAATCGATACAGCACCCACCCCATACTATCCAGGATATAAAAATCACTGGGGCTAATTTCCAGCGCCCGTTTGATATAAGCATGGGCTTCCTCGTAGCGATCGGTACGATCTGCCAATGTGTAGCCGAGGGCGTTCAATGCCTGAGAGTTATCCGGTTCTGCCTCAATGATCTGGACCAGATCACTTTCCAGCAGATCCAGCCTTTCCATCTTTTCAGCCAGCATGGCGCGGGAATAAAGCAGATCAGTATTTCCTGCATGTTCCTGCAAGGCATCGTTATAAACCTCCAGTGCCGCCTGCAGATCGTCGGCCTGCACTCTAATATCGGCCTCGATTCGTATCAGACGCAATCGGTTTTCTGGTTCGTCTGCCGGTATCCCGCGCAGTTGTTCGATGCCCTCCTCTATCAAACCGGCTCGAACCTTGAGCATGACAATCTGCAGCTGAGCGTCAAAATAATTCGCGCCTTCACCCACCTGAGCGTACCAGCTTTCAGCTGCGACCGGGTTGCCCAGAGAATTCTCAATTTGCCCCAGATAATAACGGGCTTCGTTTACCCGCCCATTAAGTTCCAGTAGGTGCTCAAAATTCACTCGGGCCTCATCGACTTTGTTCAGTTGCAGATTTAGCAGGCCTAGAGCGTATTGCACGTCAATATTGTCGGGCTCAGCACGTTGCAGAATCAGGAACTCATTTCGAGCAGTTGTGTAATCCCGTGTATCGGCCAGCAAACGCGCATAAATCATTCTCAGGTCTTTGGCCTGTGGATAGGCGGTAAGAATCGCCTTTAACCACTCCAGCGCATACTTGGTATCACCCTCTTTCTGCAAAATTCCCAGGTAGGTCATTGCCATGTTCAGGTTCAGAGGCGTTGCCTTCATTGCCTTTTCCATCGCCAGCCGGGCCTTGTCTGTTTTCTCTGCGCGCAAGGCCAGAAGCGCATAGGCAAACAGAGCCTCACCATCCTGTTGTCTATCCCGAATCAGGTCTTCCATCACGGATAGCGCCATCTCTTTATCCTGCTCGCGGCCGAGAAAATTAGCGATCATGCGCAATTTCTTACCGGTCTCCCCCTCAGGCGTCGCGAGTATGACTTCCAGTTCGTGGCGGGCGAGGTCAGGCTTTTGAGCGCGAATATACATGGCGGCAAGAATCTGGCGGGCCTCAAGGTTTTCAGGCAGTAGACCGGACCAGATCTGGGCGGCTTCAAGTGCCTCGGGATCCTGTCTGGCAAATACCGCTATCCGGGTTGCACGTTCGGCATAAGCCGGATCGGTAGAATTTCTTGCCAGGGCCAGATAGTTATCAACGGCGACCTGCACCTTGCCTCGATGACCTGCAATTTCCGCGACCAGTACCTTGTAGAGCTCCTCTTCACGGTTTTCCGGTGCTTCCCCGGAAACCTCACGAATGGTCAAATCAGCGAGTTCCTGCTTTTGCAGAGCGACTTCTGCACTCTGAAAATCAGTGCCCGGGATCGTGGTACAGGCGCTGATCGAGACCAGCAGGTGTAAACCCAGTAACTGTTTTACTGTGTTTTTCGGGAAAGAATATCTGTTTAGATTCATATGCTACGCGTACAACCCCTGTATCCTGGTTGGTTCAGATCGTATCCTGATATTAGTCAACACCTGTATTTAGAGGTTCATCGACCTGATTTTAAGTCACGATAATAATATGAATATCATCTCGCGTATAAGTTCTAAATCATTACTAATGTCTGTACTTTGATTTAGCGACTTGTATTCCTAACGGCCATAAACGAAAATTCCGCAGTTATTCATGTCTGCAGGGCGCGTACGCCACACCATATAAATGTCTTTATCAGTATACGGAGTCAACCACAAGACTGCGCCAGTATCCATCCGGGAACAACTCGCCCTGAATCAGGATCAGTTGCCACAAGCGCTGGAAAACCTGTTGCAAACGGACGGGGTTCACGAGGCAGTGATCCTGTCGACCTGCAATCGTCTCGAAGTCTATTGCAACCACGCCAGTGAGGGTGCCGATCTGATGACGAGCTGGATGCAGGGTTACTCTGGCCTGCCGGTAGAGGAATTCAAACCTCACCTGTATAGCTACGAACAGGAACAGGCTGTTCGCCATCTGTTGAGAGTAGCCTGTGGCCTCGACTCCATGATCCTTGGCGAACCCCAGATCCTGGGCCAGCTGAAAACGTCTTTTTCTGCGGCTTCTATCTCCGGGGCTATCGGTAAGCAGATGAATAAGCTGTTCCAGCACTCATTTTCCGTGGCCAAGCAGGTCCGTACCGATACCGCAATTGGCTCCAGTCCGGTGTCTGTCGCTTTTGCTGCAGTCCGCCTCGCACAACAGATTTTTGGTGACCTCGACGGACAGACGGCACTGCTGATCGGTGCCGGCGAGACCATAGAACTCGCCGCCCGTCACCTGCACGAAAACAAGCTTGGCCGTATGATCATCGCCAACCGAACTCTGGAACGCTCACAACATATCGCTTCGGGATTTGGTGCTTATGCCATCGGGCTGGCCGATATACACCAACACCTGCATGAGGCCGACATCATCATCTCCTCCACTGCCAGCCAGTTACCCATCCTCGGTAAAGGGGCGGTGGAAAAGGCGCTCAAGTCCCGTCGGCATAAGCCCATGTTTATGGTCGATATCGCGGTACCACGCGACATCGAACCGGAAATCAGTGATCTGGAAGATGTTTATCTCTACACAGTGGATGATCTGGAATCCGTGATCGAAGAAAATCTGCATAGTCGCAGGGCAGCTGCGATGCAGGCCGATGAGATTATCGATACTCAGGTTACCCACTTCATGGACTGGATGCAGTCGCTCGATTCCATTTCCGTGATTCGCTCCCTGCGGGGGAAAATGGACGGTTATCGTCAGCAAACCCTCGAGAAAGCGAAGCGACAACTGGCGCGCGGGGATGACCCCGAGCAGGTAATGGAGATGCTAGCGCAGACACTGAGTAATAAATTCACCCACCTGCCCAGCGTATCCTTACGTGAAGCCAGCATCAGTGGCCGTGGCGAACTCGTTGATTCGGTGAAAGAACTGTTTGACCTGCGCGAAGACGACTGAATCGTACAGATAAGTATTAGCGGTTTCTTCCTTCTCTAATCTGTTCCTGAAATATCAGACAAATAATGTCACTCAGTTCACTGGACAGCTCCACCAGTACATCGTCAATACTGAGTAAGCCGGATAACAACCCGGCCTGATCAACCACCGGGGCACGACGTACCCCCACAGCACGCATGGCATCCAGTGCCTGTTTAACTTCATCTGTTTCAAGTACGGTCAGGGGCTGTTCACTCATGATGTCTTTGACGGTCAGATTATCCGGCACAATAAGTTCTGCCAGCACCTCAACCACCAGGTCTCGATCCGTGACCATCCCCACTGGTTTGCCCTCTGCATCAACCACCACCACGCAACCTACATGCTGTTCACGCATCATCTGTGCGACTTCAGTAATCCCAGCCTCATGGTCGATATATACGACCTGTTTGCTACAAACTTCTAACACACTCATAACGTCTCTTCTCGCCTGTATGAATTATCTGGATGCCCGACTTCAAGCATAGTCAGTTATTTTTCCCCGGGTCATGACCTTCGTCAGTCCTTCGTTGTATTTCTTCCCCGGAGATCATTTCGCTGTGCTGCGACAAGCCCACCGGATATGGAAATCTTGAGTTACAATAGCGCCCATCATGAAAGACACATTATTATTAAAGCTCGATAAACTCACCGACCGCCTGGAAGAATTAAGCGGTCTGCTGTCCGATCCCGATACCATTTCGAACCAGAATAAGTTTCGCGAACTATCCCAGGAATATTCTGAAATAAACCCCGTTGTGGACTGCTATCGGCGTTATCAGACTAATCTTGAAACGATCACTGGCGCTCGAGAAATGCTGCAGGAAAGTGATGCGGAAATGCGTGATATGGCGGCCGAAGAGATCAAACAGGCCGAATCAGAAAACGACGGTCTGGAGATACAATTACAACGCCTCTTACTGCCTAAAGACCCTGCCGACAACAACAATATCTTTATTGAGGTGCGGGCCGGAACCGGCGGTGATGAAGCAGCCCTGTTCGCCGCAGACTTACTAAAAATGTACATGCGCTATGCCGAAGAACGAAAATGGCAAACCGAACTAATCAGCGAGGCACAAAGCGAATTAGGTGGTTATAAGGAAGTAGTGGTGCGTATTATCGGCCATGGTGCCTACTCACGACTCAAGTTCGAATCCGGCGCGCACCGGGTACAGCGTGTACCCGAGACCGAGTCACAGGGACGGATACACACCTCGGCCTGTACGGTGGCAATCCTCCCGGAGGTCGATGAACTGCAGGAAATCGAAATCAATCCTGCGGAATTGCGCATTGATACCTTTCGAGCCTCTGGTGCCGGTGGACAGCATGTTAATAAGACCGATTCTGCCATTCGCATCACACATTTACCTACC
>JBFIID010000087.1:0-8929 GCA_041601415.1 Gammaproteobacteria bacterium | reverse complement strand
TAGCACCTGTTTTATCAATGGCGCCGCCTTGCGCACATGATCCCGGGATGCAAGCTCCGGCACCACGCCACCATACTGCTGGTGCAGTTCAATCTGGCTGTAGAGAGCCTCGGCGAGGATGCCCTGCTCTGAATCGTAGAGGGCTACACCGGTCTCATCACAAGAAGTTTCGATACCTAATACACGCATTTTGACGCCTTTTTTGCATTTACCTGAACATATTATTAGAATACACGCCCTTTGATTCGGAGTCTCTCACGATTCTCCGTGTAACCATTTGTTAAGGATAAAGATTTTACATGCCAAACGTGAAGGTTAGAGAGAACGAACCATTTGACGTAGCCCTGCGTCGCTTTAAGCGCAGCTGCGAAAAGGCCGGAGTACTGGCCGAAGTGCATCGCCGTGAATTTTACGAAAAGCCAACACAGGTTCGTAAGCGTAAATCTGCTGCTGCCGTAAAGCGCTGGCAGAAGAAGCTCAGCCGCACGACGATCCGTAGAGAACGCCTGTATTAATCACGCCGGGCTGATCCCACAGCCCGACGGTGCTTGATTCCAGAATTATGTCGGTATCCCTCAAAGAACGCGTTACTCAGGAAATTAAGACGGCCATGCGCGAGAAGGACAAAGCGCGCCTCGGCATATTGCGTCTGGTTTCTGCCGCCATTAAACAGAAGGAAGTGGATGAGCGCATCGAACTCGATGACGCGCAGATCATTGCCCTGCTGGATAAAATGGCCAAGCAACGTAACGAGTCAATCGCACAGTTTCAGAAGGCTGATCGCCAGGATTTGATCGACACTGAGCAGTATGAACTCGGTGTGCTCAAGGAATTCCTGCCAGAACAACTGGCCGAGGCAGAGATTGAGCAGATGGTTGCGGCTGCCATCGAACAGACCGGAGCCTCTGAAATGAAAGATATGGGTAAGGTCATGGGCATTCTCAAGCCGCAGCTACAGGGTCGAGCCGACATGGGTGCTGTGAGCGGCAAGATCAAACAGCAACTGAGCTGAGCCCTTCCCCGGTGTCCCGCTGCGGACACGAAACAACGTATACTTTCCCCTTCGCTTTACGCCAGTATTAGGCAATGGCCGGACGCATACCCCAAACCTTTATTGATGACCTGCTAAATCGAATTGATATCGTCGATATCATTGACGAACGCGTACCATTGCGTAAATCCGGCAGTAATCACAAGGGCCTGTGCCCGTTTCACAACGAAAAAAGTCCATCCTTCACGGTCAATCAGGATAAACAGTTCTACCACTGCTTTGGCTGTGGTGCGAATGGTTCTGCACTGGGTTTCATGATGGAGTACGACAACCTTGGCTTTGTCGATGCAGTGCATGAACTGGCCTCCAGAGCCGGTATGGAAGTCCCAACTGAAGCCGGTGGCCAGCCTGTCGAGCAACATAACTCGGACTATGAATTACTTTCGCAGGTGAGTGCTTACTATAAGCAACAATTACGTGATCATAAGACAGCCAGTCAGGCCGTCGACTACCTGAAGCAACGCGGACTGTCGGGCGAAATCGCCGCAGAATTCGATCTCGGTTACGCACCTCCCGGTTGGGATAACCTGCTGAAAGAGATCGGGAAAACACGCCAGTCTCAGCAGGAACTGTTCAAAACAGGGATGCTCATCGAAAAGGATCAGGGAGGATATTACGACCGCTTCAGAGAGCGCATCATGTTCCCCATCCGCGATCAACGCGGGCGTATTATCGGCTTCGGTGGCCGCATCATAGGCAGTGGCGAACCCAAATACCTTAATTCACCGGAAACCCCTGTCTTCCACAAGGGCCGGGAATTATATGGCCTGTATCAGGCAAAAAACGCCATCCGTGATCAACAACAAGTCCTGGTTGTAGAAGGATATATGGACGTGCTTGCACTGGCCCAGTATGGCCTGCGTAATGCCGTTGCCACCTTAGGCACTGCAACCACGAAGGATCACCTCGAACGTCTGTTTCGTGTCAGTCCGGAAATACTGTTCTGTTTCGACGGCGATCAGGCAGGCCGTAAAGCGGCCTGGCGTGCACTGGAGATCTCCATGCCTCTGTTACAGGATGGCAAGAGTATCGGCTTCGTGTTTATGCCCGACGGTGAGGATCCGGATAGCCAGATCCGCAAACAGGGAGCCGAGGCCTTCCTGAGTCCCGAAAATCTGACCCCTCTCTCTGATTTTCTCTTTAAAAGCCTGCAAGCCCAGGTCAACATGGAAACTGAAGAAGGTCGTTCCAAGCTGGTAAAACTCGCCACACCTCTATTGAATCAATTGCCCGAGGGTGCCTACCGCGCACTCTTGCTGAAACGCCTGGCAGAACTGAGTTCACTACAACAGCAGACCCTTTCGGGCATGATCCCGGCGGCCAACAACGAACGGAAACGCCGCCCACTGCAGAATCGAAGCACTTCAGGGAATCAGTACTCACTGGTTAGAACGGCTATTAAACTACTCTTATCAAAACCATCATTGGCCCGGTTAGTCGAATCCAGCGAGCAACTGCGAGGCGTAGAACTCGCTGGCATTGATCTGTTAGTCGACATCATCGAATACATCCACTCCCACCCGGAGACACATTTAGGCGCGCTGCTGGAACACTGGCGAGATACTCAGAATGGGCGCCACCTGGCAAAACTGGCAGGCCTTGAAGACCTGGATCTGATCGATGGAGCGGAAGACGAATTTCGCGCTGTAATGAGCAAGCTCATTCACAAGCAAAAGGAACACCGACTGTCTATACTCAAGAACAGACGGCCTCAGGAGCTCAGTAGCGAGGAAAAACAGGAACTCAAAGAATTACTCTCGCGTAGAACTCAAAACTAGACTAACGGTCTACCTGATGCGCACAGAGATAGTCTGTTCACCCATAAATTCAAGCTCTCCTATTGGAACTTTCTGGATATGCCCCAATATATCGTTGTATAATTGATCGTTTCGGTCTGCCACTAATAAAGTGGCGTATGCAAATACATCTACTACACTTAGTATCATGTGTAAGCCTTTGTAATCGTTTTGGAATCTAGTGTGACATCTGCTATGGAACCTGTAAAAGACACCACCAAGCCCGCCTCTGTACCTCTTGGTAAGGAACGCTCTCAGTTGAAAAAGCTGATCGCCAAGGGCAAAGAGCAGGGCTACCTGACCTATACCGAGGTCAATGATCATCTGCCTGACGGCATCGTCGATCCCGAACAGATCGAAGATATCATCAACATGATAAATGATATGGGTATCACCGTTCACGAAACGGCGCCCGATTCCGACTCTATCCTGCTCTCCGATAACGCAGTAGCCACCGACGAAGACGCGGCCGATGAGGCCGCTGCGGCACTCGCCACTGTCGATACAGAATTCGGTAGAACAACTGACCCCGTGCGTATGTACATGCGTGAAATGGGTACGGTTGACCTACTCACACGAGAAGGTGAGATCACGATCGCGAAACGCATCGAGGAAGGTCTGAATCAGGTGCAGTCGTCTCTGGCCGACTACCCCGACATCATGACTCTCTTCCTGTCGGATTATGAAACGATTCGAGAAGGAGAAGGCAAACTCTCCGAGTTGATTGCAGGTTTTCATAATCGCGAAGAATATGACGGCACACCTGCCGCTAATACCGCCATGAACAATGCTGCCAGCAAGAGTGATAGCGACAGCAATGATGATGATGACTCTGACGACGAGGAAGAAGAAGTACCAGAAATGACCGCAGAGGAGATTCATGAAAAATTCGTCGTACTGACGAAACTTCATGAAAAGGCGCTTGCTGCGATCAAGCGCAACGGTCGTCAACACGAAAAAACACTTCCGGTGCGCGAAGAACTCACTGAATGTTTCCTGGAGTTCAAACTGGCACCCAAACGTCTGGAGCGCATGACCAGCCACATTCGCACCATCGTTGATGAAATTCGCAAGCATGAAAAAACCATCATGACCATCTGCGTCAAGCATTGCGGCGTTGCACGAAAAGAATTCATTACCAATTTCATGGCCAATGAAACCAACCCGACGCTGTTCAAAATGATGGTCAAGCTGAACAAAACCAGCGGCGAAAAACTGAAAGAATACGAAGCGGAATTCAGCATTGCCCAGGATCGTCTGGTCGCGCTGGAACAAAGCTGCAATATGGAAATTACCCACATCAAGGAAATCAATCGTCGCATGTCGATTGGTGAAGCCAAGGCTCGTCGCGCCAAGAAAGAAATGGTCGAAGCCAATCTGCGTCTGGTTATTTCCATCGCCAAGAAATACACCAACCGTGGTTTGCTGTTCCTCGATCTGATTCAGGAAGGCAATATCGGCCTGATGAAGGCCGTGGATAAATTCGAATACCGCAGGGGTTATAAATTCTCTACCTATGCGACCTGGTGGATTCGTCAGGCCATCACCCGTTCGATTGCCGATCAGGCCCGTACCATTCGTATCCCGGTGCACATGATCGAGACAATCAACAAACTGAACCGTATCTCACGTCAGATACTGCAGGAAATGGGTCGTGAACCGACACCGGAAGAGCTGGCAGAACGCATGGAAATGCCAGAAGACAAGGTGCGCAAGGTGCTCAAGATCGCGAAAGAGCCAATCTCAATGGAGACCCCCATTGGTGATGATGAAGATTCGCACCTGGGTGATTTCATTGAAGATACCAACATCCAGATGCCGGTGGATTCAGCTACATTCCAGGGACTGTGCCGCAGCACCAAGGACGTACTGGAAGGACTGACACCAAGGGAAGCCAAGGTTCTGCGCATGCGCTTCGGTATTGACATGAATACCGACCACACCCTGGAAGAAGTCGGTAAACAGTTCGATGTCACCAGAGAACGTATTCGTCAGATCGAAGCCAAGGCACTGCGCAAACTGCGCCATCCTTCACGCTCAGAACAACTGCGTACCTTCCTGGATCAATAAGTAAGAAAGTCGTCTGTCGCCAGTACCTGTCGGTACTGGCGATTTTTTATTGGGTTAACTACAACAAGACAATTACAAACAGGCTGGATATAATTGCGCCCGCCTTTGGCTTCAATATAAAAGTCTATAGAGAAAAGTTTATCAGGGCCTGTAGCTCAGTTGGTTAGAGCAGTGGACTCATAATCCATTGGTCGGAGGTTCGAGTCCTCCCGGGCCCACCATTTCGCTATAACACCGTCTGGATCTGTGCACGAAACCATAAAATCTCCGAAACGGACAAATTATGGTTATCAAAATTCATAGTTTGTCCGTCCATATCTACACAATAACCGCCCACTCGATCTGCATTATTAGCCTATCTAACAATCAGTTAACGGCCAGCAATTCAGCCTTATTGAGTATCCCTGATCAGGTCCCGATAGGCGTGCCACGTGGCGTGGCCAAGCAAAGGCCCAATGATAATGACACCGAAAAGCAGCGTGCCCACATTCACAAGCGCAAAGAGACCAATCAGGCCCGACCAGACAATCATCGGCCCCACATTACTGGACACAGCAAATGCACTTACCAGTGTGGCAGTAACGGTATCGGTGCCCTTATCCATCATCATCGGAATCGAGACAACACTGAGCACAAAGGCCAAAGCAGCAAAAAAGCCTCCGATACAAAAGAATGCAAAGGTAAATATAAAATTATCCGTCTTCAGCAGATGAGACAGGAAGTCCTGCATAGTTGGCAACCCGCCTGAGTAGAAAAGGGCAAACGCTACCATTGAGGCCCTGGCCCAAACCAGGTAAATGACCAGGAGTATCAGCGCAAATATTGCTACCTGGCCGGTATTTTCCCGCCATACGACCATAGAGCGTGACAAAGATGGTTTTTCCCCGGCCTCAAGTTGACGACTGATGTCATACAGGCCCATGGCCAGGAATGGGGCGACAATAAAAAACCCCATCACAATTGCAGAATAGTATTCAGGACTGTCACGCAGTACCCACAGCAACAGGTAACCACCTGCCAGGAAGCACAATCCATAGAACAGGCTCTGGCTCAGGCAGCGTCGCATGTCTGCCCAGCCTTGCTTAACCCAGTTGAATGGCGAAAACAAATCCACTTCTTGCACAATAGCGGACGGAGATAACGTTTTGGGCTCGCTCATCTGTTTATTTGCTCCAAACTCTCAGTGTACAGTTCTGTATCTTCCTGAATTTCCCCTGAAACTGCGCCCATCGAGGTGTATATGCTTCGTGCAGGGATCTGACACCATTGCCGATTCTAAGCCTCGCGGCGTTGCAGCCAGATCGCCAGCCCCTGCCCACTGAGTTCATTGTCGATAGCCAGTAGTTCGCTGGCCTGCTCGGCACTCATTTCTGGAACGATACTCAACAGGGCGCTTTCTTCTTTCTTCGCCAGATCCTGTGAAATCGCAGCCGCAGGGTCAGCCGCATCGGCATGTGATTCAGCGATCGCCACATAGTCTTTAATACTGTCACGCAGAATGTCGACATAGTTCTCTGGTGCTTCCAGCAGGCCGAAATGAGTGAGGTACATACGTTCCGGCTGATAGCTCATTAACAGATCTAATGACGCCAGCAGCTTCTCCGGATTAAATTGCACGGGTGTGGTGGTCGGAATAATGTAGCGACTTTCAGGCCCGATCATTTCCCGATAGGAAAGACCAAAGTTATCACCGGTAAACCAGCCACAGCTGGTCTCATCCCAGACACAGAAGTGATGATCGGCATGCCCGGGAGTGTGACGAATCAGTAGTTTTCTACCCTTCAGATCCAGTTCGAGACCATCTTCGGCTCCGATCACTCGCTTTGCCTCCACAGGCAGAATTTCTCCATAAAGTTCGTGGTATTTTTCCTCGCCATAGACCGCGATGGTGCCTTCGATCAGGCGTGATGGATCAATCAGGTGCCTGGCACCGCGTGGGTGCACAATCAGTGTCGCCTGTGGCATCAGTTGCATCAGGCCACCCGCACCCCCGGCATGATCAAGGTGTACATGCGTAGGGATGATATAGCGCACCTGCTCTGGCCTGATGCCCTTCTCATCCAGTAAATGCATCAGCCGTGGAATACTGTTGCTGGTACCGGTCTCGATGATTGCCACCTCGCCTTCGTGTTCCAGCATGTAGAAAGCGGCCAGTTGTGGACGTACATAGCCCGCGTCGATGCAGGTGATACCCTTACCCAGAAATGTGTAATTATTTGCGATCATGCTTTCCTCAATTCGGCTTTGCTGGGTGCTCGCGGCCCCCTTAACTCGGGACAACAGTCAATTTCCTGTTGCGCGTTTGATGCGTTCCATCTTATCTTTCTATCTCGTCTACAGGCAACTAAACAGATATGCACGATTTCAATGCTCTTCCGCACTGGTTTCCAGAACGCGCGGAAGCACGACTCAAAACGCTCTACGCGGATTATCAGGTCTCACCCACCCTGCATCGCATTATTGAGCTGGTACTGGAACACAAACAGCGGATCGACGTGCAAGTGCGCGAGAAATGGAATCAGGAAGATGCGATTCTGATCACCTACGGTGACAGCATAATAAATGAAGGTGAAATGCCGCTGCATAGCCTGCACCGCTTTCTGACCGAAAACCTGCAGGGTGTGCTGAACAGTGTGCATATCCTGCCCTTCTTTCCGTATAGCTCGGACGATGGTTTTTCAGTAATCGATTACTACGAGGTAAACGAGAACCTCGGTAGCTGGGATGATATCGAGGCGATTGCCGACGACTTCAACCTGATGGCCGATGTAGTGATCAATCACTGCTCGCGTGAAAACCTGTGGTTCATTGATTACATCAATAACGTGGCACCGGGCCGAGACTACTTTATCGAGATGGAAACAGACACCGACGTCTCACAGGTCGTACGTCCGCGTAACACCCCTCTTCTGGTTCCTGTACATACTCGCCGCGGCACCACGCATGTATGGGCGACTTTCAGCGAGGATCAGGTCGATCTGGATTTCCGCAACCCGGAGGTGTTAATCGAGTTTGTACGCATCCTGCTGCTGTATATCGAAAAGGGTGCACGCTACGTGCGCCTGGATGCGATAGCCTTTCTGTGGAAAGAACTGGATACGCGCTGTATTCATCTGCGCGAGACCCATGAAGTCGTCAAACTATTCCGCGACATCGTGGATGCAGTTGCTCCACATTGCATCCTGATCACCGAGACCAATGTACCGAATGGAGAAAACATTTCCTATTTCGGGCATAGCGATGAGGCGCATATGGTCTATCAGTTCAGCCTGCCACCCCTGTTGCTGCATGCACTGCATCGCGGCGATGCCGAATACCTCACCCAGTGGGCTATCGACTATCCTCGGCCGCCAGCCGGTTGCACCTATCTGAATTTCACTGCATCACATGACGGTATTGGTTTACGTCCACTGGAAGGGCTGTTACCCGATGACCATGTAAGTGAATTGATCGATGCAATGCATGAGTACGGTGGCTATGTGGCAATGAAATCCAACCCGGATGGCGTCGACTCCCCGTATGAAATTAATATCACCCTGTTTGATGCGCTGAAAGGCACCCACGACGGAATTGATCAGTGGCAGGTACCGCGTTTTCTGTGCTCACAGACCGTGATGTTAACCATACAGGGCATACCGGCACTTTATATTCATAGCCTTACCGCCTGCCCGAATGATTATTACGGAGTGGAAGATACAGGGCGCACTCGCTCGATAAACCGGCATAGCTGGAATCAGGGAGAACTTCAGCAGTTACTCTCAAACCGGGACATGCCCAATGCCATCGTCTTCAGGGAGTTATGCAGACGCCTGACGATCCGTCGACAGCAACAGGCCTTTCATCCCGATAGCGATCAGCGCACGGTCGATCTGGGGAGGGCATTTTTCAGCCTCTGGCGAATAGGTGAAACGCAGCAGATATTGTGTATCAGTAATGTCACACGACAGGTACAGACCGTTTTGCTACCCAGCCAGGTTGCTGATCATGAAGTCAGTCGCTGGCACGACCATCT
>JBFIID010000086.1:0-8970 GCA_041601415.1 Gammaproteobacteria bacterium | reverse complement strand
CTTGAAGGCGCTTAACTTCCTGATCGAGAGTTTCGAGTCCGATATTGTCATCATGGATTACCGGGTGCGTGGTTTCACCCGTGATATTCACGGGGAAAAACATTACATCGACCACCGGATCAACTCCATCCAGGACTTTATCGAAGAAGAGACACGTAATCTCTACCAGACTATCGACGTCAATGTGTTTGAAGAAAACATTTTTCACACCAAGATGATGTTGCAGGAGTTCAAGATCGATGACTACCTGTATGGGATAAAACGCGCCGATATTCCCGAAGACCAGCTCGAAGAGATTGAACAGGATCTGCAGCGTGAAATCTCGGAGATCTATTATGCCCGTAACATGGAGCCTTCAGACTAGGCTATTGCTGACCCCCAGCAGACTAGCTCTACTCGAGGCTATCTGTTGCCAGCTTTCTTCTGCAGTCTGCAGGTGGGCAAAGCCTGCCGTCGCTAAAGCGATAGCGGGTTTACCGGTTAATTTTGAAATCAGTTCGCTGATGGAAGGGTTATGCCCCACCAGTAAGAGGCGCCGAGTCGCAGCCGGAACGGCCTGAATCAGGCTCAGCAGATCGTCCACTGTGGCATCGTATATCTCATCGCAATAACTGATTTTGTCTGTCTGCAAAGCCACTTTCGGGCTTAGTAATTGAAGGGTTTCCCGTGTTCTGATCGCTGAACTACACAGCACGGCATCCGGCTTGACTGATTGCAGTGCCAGCCATTCAGCCCTGCGTTCGGCTTGCTCATGTCCGAGTTCACTGAGACGACGAGTGAAATCATTTCCAGCGTCATGAACCCAGGCCGCATCCGCATGTCTGAGGAGATACAAATCCAGCATTTTTCTTTATCCTGTTATGGTTAACTCACTTGCTACGAAGGCATAATAACGGCGTTTGGACATTCTATGTCTTTAATGAGAAAATTTTATTCACTGCTCAGGGACAACTGTGATGTACGATAGAGGGACACTAACATCAGGCAGACATACCTGCATCGGATACTCGTAGCTCCATGACTGACCAAATAAACTCCCGTCACCAGACTATTCTTTGCGCCGATATCGCCGGTAGCACGCGTCTGTATGAAACATTGGGAGATATAAAAGCCAAGGATTTGATCTTTAGCTGGTTAAACGCCATGTCTGGCTCGATACGCAATTACGATGGCGAGATTGCCTCTACCATAGGCGATGAAATTCTATGCCTGTTCGACACCCCTACCAGTGCGATTGCGGCGGCCTGCGATATTCAGCAGCACATTCAGGAGATTACGGGTTCAGGACACATCAGCTGTGGCCCGGCCCGGATTAAGATAGGCCTGCATGATGGTCTCGTGCTACACGATAAAGAAGGGGTCAGTGGTGATAGTGTCAAGATCGCACGTTGGGTTGCCGGTCTTGCCAAAGGAGAGCAGATTCTGGTCTCCAGACAGGTTTACGAACAACTCCCCCCTATCTATAAATCAATGGCGCGATTCGTCGTCTCCGACCAGTGGAGTGAACGCTCCAGCGATATGATCGATGTGCTTGAGATTTTATGGTCGGTGGACGATCTCACCGCCCATGCGGAACATCTGCCGCCAGAGCCAAGCACGCAGAACCTGTCAGTCAGTCTCACCTATGCAGGCAAACAGGCACTAGTGAATACTGACTCATCCCTGATCACAGTGGGACGCAATCCCAACAACCATCTGGTGGTCGACAATAACCTTGCATCACGTCTGCATTTTACGGTTTTACTAAAACGCGGACGCTGTGTACTGGAAGACAAAAGCACTAATGGCACGTTCCTGATAGACAGTTCTGGAAAGCAGCACCTGATTCGGCATGAGGCCTTCCCTCTGGAAGGATCGGGACAAATTTATCTCGCTTCCCCCGATGACCCGGAAATCGGTGAGGCGATAGTATTTCGCTGCGAATAAAGTCACCTGGCTCAAGCGCGAGCGAATTTGGGTAAGTCCCCCTCCAGTCCCATAGCACGACGCATAATCATTGCTTTCACCGGTTCGCAGCTATCCAGCATGGAAATGCCCCTGTTCCGCGCAAGTTTCAGTATCGGCTGTGCGTTTGAAAACAGATCCTTAAAGCCATCCATTGCCAGCATCATGCTCAGGTTTTCACCTCGACGCCAACGTTCATACTGTCTAAGTACGCGCAGACTGCCTGCTTTCTCCCGGCCCGCAGCGATCAGACATTCGGCCAATGTTGCAGCATCCAGTAAACCCAGGTTGGCGCCCTGTCCTGCCAGGGGATGAATTCGATGTGCAGCATCACCCAGCAATGCGATACCTGGCTGTACATACTGTTTTGCATGCGCCCTGCTGAGTGGAAACACCGCACGCTGGCTGCATTCCAGCACCTGCCCGAGGCGTCGCTCAAAGTTGTCTGCCAGCTCCGATTTGAATTCAGCCACGCCAAGATTTAACAGCCGTTGGGCCTCCTCCGGTGCTGTCGACCAGACGATTGATGACTGATGCGCGTCCTGAAGAGGTAAAAACGCCAGTGGTCCGGTTGCGAGGAATCGTTGTCTGGCGGTTTCTGTATGAGAGAGTTCGGTTCGCACATTACAGACCAGCGCGGTCTGCTGATAGTCTCGCCCGGTGGTTTCGATTCCACACAGTTCGCGAACCCGGGAGAATGCCCCGTCCGCACCGGCCACCAGACGCGCCGTAAATGTCTGGCCGTCGTCCAGAAATAATGTGTTCACTGTCCCGTCTGACTGCAGGCTTTGCAGCTTCGCCGGTCGATACCAGCTCAGTTGACTGCTCTCCTGCAGGGCCTGCTCCAGCGCATACTGAATCAAACGATTCTCAACGATGTATCCCAGCGTAGGCTCACACAGGTGTTTTGCCTCAAACTCTACGCTGCCATTGCCGCCTGCATCCCAGACTTGCATGCGGCGAAAGTGTCCAATTCGAGTCTCTGCAATCAGCGGCCAGGCACCCGCAGCATTCAATATCCGTTCGGATGCACGGGTGATGGCAAACACCCTGAGATCAATCGGGGCATCAGGTGAAAATGGCCCTTGCGGGTCAGTGGCTTCAACCACCGCGACCTTGAAACCCTCCTGAACCAGCAGGCTCGCCAGGGTCAGACCTACTACACTTCCACCCACCACCGCTACATCCACATCACATCGTCCGTGCTCGGTACGCCTCATGGTCTTAGCCCCCTGACCAGCGCCGGCGGCGAACCGGACTGTCCCATGGCCAGTCGCGCAAGACGCCGCTTGGCGAAGGGTAGACAATCGAGCAAACACATACCGGTGTTTCGCAACAGTCTCAGGGGTAGAAAATCATTGTAGAAAACCTGTGTCAGTCCATCACTGAAGCGTATGATGCGTCGGTGATCTTCGGCCATCCCAGCACTTAATTCCTGCAGGGCTTCCTGATCACCAATGTCTTTATCCTGTGCTACCACACGTTGACAGTATTCAGCAACAGCAGCGACATCACGCAGCCCCAGGTTTAGCCCCTGTGCAGCATTCGGATGAATCGCGTGTGCCGCATTGCCAATCACCAGGTAACGATGGCCTGATAACTGTTTCGCATGGATCAGCTTCAACGGATAGGAATTGCGGCGTCCAACGCGAACAAATCCGCCCAGACGACGCCCAAAGCGTTGCTCAAGTCCGGCCAGGAATTCCTTGTCATCCAGCGCCAGAACCTGTTGGGCCTGGTCGGTGTTTGCCACCCAGACCACTACACAGCGTTCGGCATCCAGCGGTAACAGTGCCAGTGGCCCCTCCGGTGTGAAGCGCTCATAAGCAGTGCCCGCATGCGGCCGCGCTGGCGTGACCGTGGCAACCACTGCAGTCTGCGCATAATCCTTCTGCTCAACCTCGATGCCAAGATGTTCGCGTGCAGTTGATTGAGCGCCATCTGCGACGATCAGGAGCCGGCTTGTCAGCTGACGTTGCTGTCCCTCGGTTTCAATACAAACCGTGGCGCGCTCTTCAGACATCTCAACGGAGACAAAGCGCGCTGGACAAAGCCACTCGACATTCGGCTTCTGCAGAGCGCCCTCGACAACCACCTTGCCGAGAGTTCGCCCCAGTACGATATGTCCCAGGGCATCGACCCGCTGGCTCTCCGCACTGATACGGACAAAACCAAATCCACCTCGTTCGGAAACATGAATCTGCCGGATGGGTGATGCATCGCCCTTTACCTGCTCCCAGAGCCCCAGACCAGTAAGAATCTGCCGTGATGAGGGCGCCAGCGAAAGTCCTCTGTCATCGTAGGCGGGCTGGCTTTCTGCCTTAAACGGTACCGCCTCTACCACCGCAACACGCAAACCCGTATCACCCAGGGCACAGGCAAGCGTGGCGCCCACCAGGCCACCACCAATGATCAAACAATCAACATCAGGCTGCTCGGGCATTTGCCATTATTTCCTCTATTTCATCCACTGTCTTGGGGGCGCCTGCGCTCAGCACTTCACAGCCGTCAGCAGTGACCAGCACATCATCTTCAATCCGCACGCCGATATTCCACCACTTACGTGCCAGACCACGTGTACCGGCTGCAAAATAAAGTCCTGGCTCAACCGTCATCACCATACCAGGCTCCAGCATGCGCCATTCACCGCTGACCTTGTAATCCCCCACATCGTGCACGTCCATACCGAGCCAGTGCCCGGTGCGATGCATGTAAAAGGTCTTGTAGGTCTCGTCCAGCAAATGCTGATTTAGCTTGCCTTTCAGTATCCCCAGTTCGACCAGACCTGCGGTTAATACCCTGACAGCGGCCTCGTGGGGTTCGTTCCAGTGCGCGCCTGGTTTAACCGTGTCAATCGCGGCCTGCTGTGCAGCCAGCACCAACTCGTAGATCTGCTTCTGTGGCTTGCTGAACTTCCCGTTAATGGGGAACGTGCGGGTGATATCACTGGCGTAGTAATCGTATTCCGCACCAGCGTCGATCAGGAGTAACTCCTTATCATTCAACTCCGCGTTGTTCTCTGTGTAATGCAATATGCAGCCGTTTTCACCGCCACCGACAATCGATGGATAGGCCGATGAGCGTGCACCACTTTGCATAAACTCATGCAGTATCTCTGCTTCTATCTGATATTCATTCGCACCAGGGTGCGTAGCACGCATGGCCCGGATATGAGCCTTTGCTGAAATCTCGGCGGCCTTGCGCATGGTCTTGACCTCAGCCTTACTCTTGTAAAGGCGCATCTCATGGATGAGGTGATCCAGGGCGACGAACTCGCCGGGGGCGGTGACTCCGGTACGCGAGCGATCACGGATCTGATTGACCCACTGCATGACCTTCTGATCAAACTCCTTATCCAGTCCCATGGAATAAAAAACCCGCTCCTTATTCTCCATCAGGCCGGGCACAATCTCACCTATATCCTCGATTGGAAAGGCATCGTCTGCACCATAGAATTCACAGGCGCCTTCCAGACCGGAACGCCTGCCATGCCAGGTTTCCATTTCCGGATCTTTCTCGCGACAGAACAGGATGTATTCACCCTGCTCTCGATCCGGCACCAACACCGCCACGGCCTCCGGCTCGTGAAACCCGGTCAGATAATAAAAGTTACTCTCGGCACGAAAGGGAAATTCGACATCCCGATTGCGAATGCGTACCGGCGCAGTGGGCAGGATCGCCACGCTATCGGTATTCATCATATCCATCAGACCCTTGCGTCTGCGGGCAAATTCCTGGCTGTTCACTAATGCACCACTCCGTTATCAGGCCCAGACTTCGTATGTAATTCATCATGAATAATATGCACACCCATTCGCACATACTCATATAGCTCGGTGTAATTCACCTCGTCCTCTTCAGTGGTCTCATCCACATCAATATGTAGTCGGGTAATCTCTCTTAAATCAGTGATAAATTCCTGTGCTTCACTCGACAGAGATCGAATATCCAGGCCTTCTGCCAGCCCGACACCGAACAGAAAACCTTCACACCATTCCACCAGACTCCCGGCACGTGCCACCAGAGCGACCTGATCGTCGGGCACACAAAGTTGAAATGTCATATCGGTGGCGCCCAGTTGCATAGCCACATGCTTGCGCAAACCGTCTAACACTCGCAACATAACCGCAACAGACGGTTCCTCAGCGTTGGCGCTGTCACCCATGATGTGTTGCACCCAGACACCGGGATCCTGTTCGCCCATGGCCACCACTACACCTGCGATGATACCGTGGCACTCAGCCGGCCCGGTAAGTGACGAATGGCTGCTCAATAACCTTGCCAGCTCATCATAAACGATGCTGGACGATAGATTCTCTTCTGAATTAGACAAGACATTTCCTCGATGGATTTTCAGAACTCCGGATTATACACGCAGAGATATTGACCACTCACCCCAGCCACTCTATATTGGACAGGTATGGCAGACTAAGGACATGCTGAATCTAGCTGCTGTTTACCCCGGAATCATGGCTTGAGATAATACAACCCCATGAACGAACAAGAAAAAGAAAAACTGGATCTGAGCTCACTGGAATTGCGAGTGGATGAATTGATCTCCACCGTTGAAAAGCTCACCAACGAAAATGACGCACTGCGTTCCCAGCAGTCTTCACTAGTGAATGAGCGTTCAACACTGATTGAGAAAACTGAAATGGCGAGATCACGCGTTGAATCCATGATTGCACGCTTAAAAGCAATGGAAACCCGTTCATGAGTGATCAGGTCAAGCCGGTCAATGTCATTCTGCTGGACAAGGAATATATCGTCGCCTGTCATGACAGCGAACGTGAGTCCCTGTTCGCTACCGCAGAGATGCTAAACACCCGTATGAAAGAATTACGTGATGGTGGAAAAGTGATCGGCAGTGAACGAATTGCGGTCATGGCAGCACTAAATATCGCGCATGAATTTCTGCAATACAAGAATGAAAAAGAGGGCTATACTGACTCCATAGGGGCCACCCTGAAGCGGGTCGAAGAAAAGATTTCAAGAGCCATTCATAAGGGTGACAACCAGCTGGAGCTGGAAGCAGGCGGTCATTAGATAGTCAGCAGAACCACCAGAAGCAAGCTTCAGGATTCACCTCAGGCACCTCTCAGGCACTGAGGGTAACGACAAAATTAAGTATGGCATCCTCTGTGGTGTTCGCCAGCAGGCCGGGAAACTTTGAGCCTATAAGAGATAACCACAGGAACCGAGTTGATGACGTTGTTGTGCATTACCGCAGGCCGCGGGAAGCCTGATATGTCTCGCAAGGTTCCGCGCTTGAACCACTGGTTCGAGTCAATGGTCTGCAGCGGCATCTACGGAGGGTGTTTTTTTTCTAGCCTGTGCGCGTAATAAACATCCCTTCAACACATCTTAGTAATACACATAATTCATGAACTACTGGCTAATGAAGTCTGAACCAAACGAGTTCAGCATCGATGATCTATTGAATCGACCGAAGAAACGTGAACCCTGGGATGGGGTACGTAATTATCAGGCGCGGAATATGATGCGTGATGAAATGAAGATTGGCGATCAGATCTTTTTTTATCATTCAAACTGTGCGGAACCGGGCATTGTAGGCATCGCGGAAGTGGCCTCTGAATCCTACCCGGATGCCACCGCATTTGATCCTGATGACAGTCACTATGATCCTAAAAGTGATCCGGAGAACCCACGCTGGTACCTGATCGATGTTAAGTTTGTACGTAAACTCAAACAGACCATTAGCCTCAAACAACTGAAGTCATGCACCGAACTTGCTGAGATGCGTCTCCTCCAACGCGGCAACAGGCTCTCTGTGATGCCGGTCGAAAAACAGGACTGGAATTTTATCCTGTCACTGGAATAGTCTCAGGCGTATGTCCTTCTAGACATTAAACCGGAAGTGAATGACATCGCCATCCTGGACAATGTATTCCTTGCCTTCCAAACGCCACTTACCAGCCTCCTTGGCTCCTGCTTCTCCATTGAAGTTTACGAAATCATCGTATGACATGACTTCGGCTCGAATGAAACCACGCTCAAAATCAGTATGGATCACACCCGCAGCCTGCGGTGCCGTGGCTCCAATCTTTAGCTCCCAGGCGCGTACTTCTTTAACCCCGGCCGTAAAGTAGGTCTGCAGACCAAGCAGTTCATAGCCAGCACGAATAATACGTGCCAGGCCTGGTTCCTGCAGTCCAAGATCTTCCAGAAACTCATCCCGATCAGCGGCATCAAGTGTCGCCAGTTCGGCCTCTATCGCCGCGCAGACGGGCAGCGTTATTGCTCCCTCCTGCTCTGCCATCGCGGTCACCTTGTCTACCCACTCATTGCCCTGGATGCCCGCCTCATCCACATTAGCGATATACAGTGCCGGCTTCGCAGTGAGTAAATGCAGATCTTTAAGTTCACCTTTCTCATCCGCGCTCAACTCCATCGCCCGCACAGGCTTACCGCTGTCGATGAATTCCAGGACGCGCTCCAGCAGCGCCTTTCGACCGAGAGCGGTCTTATCCCCACTTCGTGAAAGTTTTGTAACACGTTCGATCGCACGTTGTACGGTCTCCAGATCGGCCAGCGACAATTCGGTATTGATGGTGGCTATATCTGCCAGGGGATCAATACGACCATTCACGTGCACTACATTTTCATCCTCAAAACAGCGGACCACCTGAGCGATTGCCTGCGTTTCACGAATGTGTGCGAGGAATTTATTGCCAAGCCCCTCACCCTTTGAAGCACCTTCGACCAAACCCGCGATATCGACAAATTCCATTGTCGCCGGTAAGACTTTTTGAGGTTTTACGATCCCTGTCAGACGATCCAGACGTGGATCAGGCACTTCAACGATGCCGACATTCGGATCAATCGTGCAGAATGGATAATTTTCAGCGGCAATTTCCGCACTGGTCAGCGCATTAAACATCGTCGACTTACCTACATTCGGTAAACCAACTATTCCACATTTAAAACCCATCTGCTTAGTCCTTAAAAATTCGTTTGTTAACGCTTGCTGTGTAGCTGGTTGATGGCCAGTTCGGTCTGTCCCTG
>JBFIID010000085.1:0-8991 GCA_041601415.1 Gammaproteobacteria bacterium | reverse complement strand
TTAACAGCAGTGTTGATACTTTACTGATTCGGACTGGCTAAATCCATGAAAATTGCCGTACGGCGATGAATTAAACGGCTAGCCGATGGGTATAGACCCAGGAAAGAAATCTGTGAAGCGGTGGATCAGCTTTCGTCGTGGTGATGATGGTGGCCATCCGGCTGATGACAGTCGTGACGGCACTGGGAGTAATTCTTGAGATGCCCGGTGGCGAGAATCAATCCGCCGAGGATAGTAAGAGCCTCTTCGCCGGTTTCACCCAACATGTCGTGGCCGAAGAACGCCGCGAAAGCCAGTAATGAAACGCCAAGGATTCCGAGTGCGGCAACCGTCCAGCTACGATGCTTATGACACCCCATGCCGAGGGCGAAGATGCTGGCTGGTACAACCAGCACCAGCAACAACTGATGGAACAGTTCGTGTGTAAACATCGAAGTCCCGACCATGGGTAAAAAAATCACCAGTAATGGGCCAAACAGACAGTGAATCAGACAAAAACCGGACAACGAGACAGAAAAACCATCGACTATGGTGATTAACTTGTCGGCTGTAGTGGTGTTCTGATTCATGTGCTTCCAGTATTTAGTGCGTGCGTATGCCAGGCGTGGCCGGCACTGTGTAATTATGTGCGGGAATAATATGTTATATCATAACAAAATGGAAGGGTTCCCGGCGCGGTGTGAGAATCAGCAAGACAGCACTGATGACGGGTAACAAGAGCTGTCAAACCATCAATTTTTCGGCCACGCGTTCAGCGCAGAGGGCCTGCAACCCTGATTCAGTCCTGATTGTTATCAGAACAGGACTGGCACAGTCCGGCCAGTTCAATAATTTGATGTTCTACTACAAACCCCTGTGCCTCTGCCCTGCTGCTGAGCAGTTCCGTCACATCATGGTCATCCAGTTCGGCCACGCGCCCACATTGCAGGCAGATCAGAAACTGCCCTGAGTGGTGTTGTGATGGCTTTCCGCAACCCAGATAGGCATTCAGGGACTCAATACGATGGATCAGACGTTCCTGCAACAGAAACTCCAGAGCCCTGTATACCGTCGGAGGGGCCGCCGCCTGATGTTCGTGTTTGAGTTTATCCAGAATATCGTAGGCCTTTACAGGCTCGTGACTACCCCAGACCAGTTCCAGTACGCGACGACGAATCTTGGTCAGTCTCAAGCCACGTTCCGCGCAGACATCTTCGGCCAGTGAAATGGCATCACTGACACATCGCGTATGACTATGCCGGTTCGCCTGAAACGGCATCAGAACGCTGTCATCTGTCATGCTGACTCCCTCTAACTGGTTTGACGCAAGGCCTTGAGTGTTTCACTCGCTGATTTAATCATAAACAGGGCATCAACACCCACTACAATCAGGCTAAAGCCCTGTTCTATTGCGCCAGACACGGCCTCTGCGCTGACACCGAAGTAGCCCAGCGGTATTCCAGCCACATCACAGGCGGCTTTCACCCTGGCAATCGCGTCCAGTACCTCGGGGTCATCGAACTGCCCGGTTTTACCCATGCTGGCGGATAAATCATTCGGCCCAATCAGGATCGCATCAATACCTTCGACGGCGACTATCTGCTCTATATTATTCACCGCGTTGATGTGCTCAACCTGCAGAATCATGGCGATAGTCTGATTTGCCCCGGCCAGATAGTTCTGAAAATCCAGTCCATAACCCTGCGCCCTGCCAAGACCAATACCACGCCGTCCCTGAGGAGGGTATTTACTCGCCTGGATAATGCTAAGCGCCTCTTCAGCGGTATTGACCATTGGAATAATCAGGCCTGCTGCGCCGCTGTCCAGAGCCCAGCTGATTCTGGCATCATCATGCCCCGCAACCCGGATGACACAGGGGCAGTCACCCGCGGCCTGACACATGGCGGGCAGATCGGCGGTGTTGAATACACCGTGCTCGGTATCGATGAATAGCCAGTCATAGCCAATTCCGGCCATGATTTCCGCGATCGCAGGTTGCGGCATACTCAGCAAGGTACCGAGCAGCAACTCCCGATTCCGAAGCTTTTCAATAAACAGACTATTCATGGCCATTATTTCCCCTTAATGCAGTCTCACAACGCTAGACGCGGGTTCAGACAACATGCAAATGACGTAGCTCGTAATTTACCCAGAGC
Source organism: Gammaproteobacteria bacterium (assembly GCA_041601415.1). Classification (GTDB taxonomy): domain Bacteria; phylum Pseudomonadota; class Gammaproteobacteria; order JBFIID01; family JBFIID01; genus JBFIID01. The sequence continues at coordinate 6,856 of JBFIID010000085.1, read as the reverse complement.
ATACAGGTGAAGAGCAATAAAGCGCCCATCTGATGCGCAGAAGCGAGTTCTAACGGCACGACCAACAATAAAGTCGAGATACCCAGGCCGACCTGAACCAGCACCGCCAAAAGCATACAGTGCAGGGCTAAGCGGGTTCGGCCCGGCAGGTTTTTACGTATTGTGTAGACCCAGAATGCCGCGACAGACAGAAAAACGGTGATGGCCAGGACCCGGTGGTTGAATTGCACCGCGATCAGGTTTTCAAACGCATTCCTGACCGGCGGTTCGAGGAGCAGAATACCCTCCGGGATCCAGCGCCCCCCCATCAGCGGGAAGGTATTGAATGCGAGCCCAGCATCCAGACCGGCCACCAGTGCGCCGGACATCGCCGTCGTAAATACCAGTAACAACAACAGGGTTGCCAGGGTCTCGGGTAAGGTATCCGTGATGCGTTTGCCCAATGGTTGCTGCGCGGAGAGATAGAGCCCCAGACCGACCCAGAACACGTAGCCATATATCAGGAAAGCGGCTCCCAGATGGGCCGACAGCCGATACTGGCTAACATCAGGGCGGTCGACCAGTCCACTTTTAACCATGTACCAGCCGAGTACTCCCTGCAGACCGCCAAGGATGAACATGAGCAGGAATTTCGGGACCATGCCTGACTGCAACTTGCCGCGAATCAGGAAATACAGGAAGGGAATCAGAAACACAAAACCGATCAGACGCCCCCAGACACGGTGCAGATACTCAAGCCAGAATATCGATTTGAAGCCCTCGACATCCATACCCTGATTCAGCTTGAGGAACTGTGGATACTGCTGATAATTTTCGAATGTGAGCTGCCATTCCTGTTGTGATAGTGGTGGCAACCAGCCGGTCAGAGGGCGCCATTCCACCATCGAAAGACCGGAATGCGTCAGGCGCGTGAGCCCACCGAGCAACACCATAACAGCGATCATGGCGCAGCAGACAAACAGCCACACGGCTATCTGTCGATTGGTTTGGTACACAGTTGAATACACTGGCAGACCCGATATTGATTCAGATTGCCGCAAAGTATAACACCACAGAAACTGATTTTGTGCTTTTAGTATGAGATGCAACTACATGATGTTAATGATATTTTGAATGAGCGATGGGCTAGTGATCACCCAGAATCTGATCCAGGGGCACGGGCTTCTGAATACTGTAGCCCTGTGCGTAGTCCACCCCAAGCTCCGACACCCGTTGCAGAATACTCTCTGATTCGACGAATTCTGCAATGGTTGATATTCCCATTACATGGCCGATTTCGTTGATAGAGCGCACCATCGCCTCATCGATCGGGTCGTCCATTATGCCTCTGACAAACATGCCATCAATCTTCAGGTAATCGACGGGCAGGTTCTTCAGATAGGCAAAGGAAGACAGGCCACTGCCAAAATCATCGAGTGCAAAATGAAAACCCGATTGACGCAGTCGTCGAATAAAAGCACTCGCCTCACGCAGGTTACTGATTGCCGCCGTTTCTGTAATTTCAAACTTGATCAGGTTTGCAGGCAGTTCCCATTTATTCTGACATTCCAGAATAAAATCCAGTAGTCCACTTTGACTGATAGACAGGCCGGACAGGTTGATTGAAAAATGATAACGCTGCTTGATCTCTTCCTTATGTTTCGCGATCCATGCAAAGGTATTTTCAATCACCCATCTATCAATTCGAGGTGCCAGATTGTAACGTTCAGCGGCGGGGAGAAAGGCGCCAGGAAACACAAGCTTGCCCTCTTTAGAGCGTAATCGAAGCAATATTTCATAACAGACAGACAGAAACTTATCGTTCAACGGGATCATTTTCTGTGCGTAAAGTGTAAATCGGTTGCCTTCAAGCGCTTCGTTTATTTCCGATATCCAGTGCATTTCACCGCGTCGGCTCAACAGCAACTCATCATCTTCACGATAGAAGACCATCTGGTTGCGCCCCGCATCCTTGGCGGCATAACAGGCCTGATCTGCCTGCTTCATCAGGTCCATTACCGACTGTGTATCCTGATTTATTTCCACCACACCAATACTGGCGCTCACTCCCATCATGTTGTCTTCCCACTGGAACCGATAGGACTCGATAAGATTAAGGATTTCCGTCGATGCGCGATGTGCCTGAGTAGGCGAACAGTGTTCCATTAAAATACCGAACTCATCGCCACCGAGACGCGCCAGAGAATCACGTTTGCGAAGATGTGCTTCCAGTTGGCTGCTTAACTGCCGTAGCAGTTCATCACCCGCCAGATGCCCGCAGGTATCGTTCACTACCTTGAAGGCATCCAGGTCAAGGATACACAGCGCATGGCTGGTGTTATCGACCGCAGCGGTCTCAACCACACGTTGCAGACGCCGTTCAAACTCACGTCGGTTCAGTAGGCCAGTCAGCATATCGTGAGTCGCGTGATAGGTGACTTCTCTGGAAATCCTGATCGCCTCAGTGACATCTTCCTGGACAGATACGAAGTGTGAGATTTGATCCGGTTTTAAACAGATTGGGGCAATGCGTTGGCGACTCCAGAACAGTTCACCGTTTTTCTTGCGGTTACACAGGTCTCCGCACCACTCGTTGCCCGATAACAGGGTATCCCAGAGAGCTTTATACACCTCTTTCGGCGTACCACTGGTGCTGAATATATCGGGTCTATTGCCGACTATCTCATGATATTGGTAACCAGTGACTTCCTCCAGTTTGGGGTTCACATATTCTATAACCCCGGTGACATCGGTAATCATCACCAGTGAGGGGCTGTATTCAATCGCCAGCGACATTTTTTTCAGGGTTTCAGACTTTTCATGCCGTTCAAGCGCCAGCGAGGCGAGCATTGCGGTCTTGTCCAGCAGAGCCAGTTCCTCGGCAGTAATCTCCTCGGAGCGGTAAAAGAACATGGTGAAAACACCGACAACGTGACCGTGTTCCCCCAGCACCGGTTGACTGCAACAGGCATTGGCACGCGTCCGCTCGGCGAAACCCGGATAGGTTTCCCGGCTGAGTGGATCAGACAGATCATCCACGATGACCGACTGGCGATGTAGTATGGCCCGTCCCCAGGGCGTCGATTCGGTGACACGTCCAAGTGACAGATCGATATCCCGAAACACGGCGGAAGATGAAATCTCGCTGGTTACTGACAGTTCTTCGTTCTGATTATCCAGCAGCTGTAACTGAAGATAGATACCGGGGTTCACCATCTCGATTTCACGAATTAAAGAGGTCAGGATTGAATCAATATCATCACCGTGCATGACCATGTTCAAGATGCGATTCTGATGTTCGATAAAGCGCTGCTGATCAATCAAATCGGTGACATCATGCATGGATATGATCGCCCCCAGATCATTGCCCTGACTGTCCTTAAGCGCCTTGCCCGTCGCCTTGATGACCGCCCTTTTACCGGAATCAAGCTCGACACACAGATCCATGTTCTGCACCTGTTCACCACTCAGGACACGGTAGGCAGGGGTCTGTTTGGCAGATAGAGGGGTGACACCATCTTCCGCATACAGATTGGACTGATGCCGCCACTGTTTACTGTCCGCAGCAAAAAAAGCCTGATTATGCAGCCTTCGTGCGGCACGATTCGCCAGAGACAGATTCTTGTCCCGGTCGAACACCACAATCCCCTCATTGATGTTGTCCAGCACCGCATTCAGCAGAATATTCTGATCATCCAGCCGTGAATTAGTCTCATCGACCAGATCAGACAGGCGTTGTGGCTCTCTGGAAATATAACGAATGAAGGCGAATGCCAGAAATGCCAAGGCCAGACTGGCAAACAACCAGTACACATAGAATCCACGGACACCGCTCAGATCTCGCTCGATGACTAGTTGCCAATTACTGTCATGCAGGGAAATCCCCACACTCAGGCTGTCATCCGGTGTTGGACTATGATGATTGGATTGCTCAATAATTTCCTGCGACTGATTCGGCAGTAACTGACGATAGAGTACAAAGTGATAGCCTTTATCCTGCAGCTCCAGTAATCCGCTGGCATCCAGCAACTCATCCATGTACACCAGTGCCGAAGCGAAACCCCAGAACTTTTCTTCATCGCCCTGCTGCAAGAACACCGGCTGTCTGCCGATCACCGCCCTGCCACCCTGGACGAGTTCAAAGGGCCCCGCCAACACATAATTTTTGCTAACAACCGCAGCCAGAGCCTCGGGACGGCGGCGCTCATCGCGCAAAATATCGTGTCCGATGGCGGGCTTATGTCCCTCTTCCGGATAGACTTTCCTTACGACCCCATCGGGCGCCAGTTGAAGATTGGAAATACCCCCGAGATAGGTGATCAAGTCTCGTGCATACTCGGTAAAATGCAGCGGCACGCCGCCGTACTCGCGTACTTCATGTGATAGCAGGTGGGTTGCAGCGCGAAGACGGGAAAGATAACGTTCCAGTGCGGTGGCGTGGTTAGCAGAGATTTCTTCGATTAACAGTCGTTCATTACCGAGAATTTGCTGATTGACCAGAAACCCTGCCCCGCTGGATAAGGCAAGCACCATAAAAAAAACAATCATTGGCAGATGTTTGATCTTCAGCACGTAATAACACATCTCTGCAGAGCGGTTGCATGGAGTATAGAGATTGCACTGTGCTGCGCCAAACACATAGATCAAGAATCAGCATGTTTACATTTATGCACAACATCCATGCAAAAAAGCTACATTATAGGTATGTGCTAGTCAGTCCGCTCCCGGTAAAAACATCAGGAAGATAGATTATGAGTAATATTGATCCCTTCTGGACAGGTAAAACCTTCGATGACTTTCTGTTCAGACCGCAGAAAAGCATCACCCGCTCACGCCGCGACATCAATCTCAGCCTGGCGCTGAGCAGCTCTATCAATCTGCATTTGCCGATCATCTCTTCCAACATGGACAGTGTCACATCTGCCAGTATGGCGCGCGTCATCGCCAGCGAGGGTGGCATGGGCGTCATTCACCGCGGCATGTCCATCGCAAGACAGGCGAGCGAAGTGAGCAATGTTAAACGCAGCCAGAGCGCCATAATCGAACAACCCCTGTGCCTGCCCGTAAGCGCCAGCGTTAAACAGGCGCGTGCCTTTCGCAGTAAACACAGCATCACCGGCATTTTGATCGAGACGGCGGTTGGCAGTGGCATACTCGCCGGCCTGCTATCCAATCGTGATATGCCCTGGGACCGCACACAGGATCACCAGAGCGTCGAACACTTCATGACCCCGGTAGATAAACTGATCACCGCCCATCCCGGTATCTGCACGTCAGAGGCCAGTCAGATTCTGTATCAAAACCGGATTGAAAGACTGCCACTGGTCGATGAACAGAACCGCATCATGGGTCTTATTACCAGCAAGGACATCGCCTCCCTCACCGCCCGTCCCTTCGCCAACAATGACGAAAAGGGTAAATTAATCGTCGCCGCCGCCGTTGGCGCACATGGTGATTATCTGGAACGCACTGCAGCTCTGATCGAAGCCGGTGCCGACTGCCTGTTCGTCGATATCGCCCATGGACACTCGGTCGTCATGGAAACCGCCATCACCGAGTTACGCAAGCACTATGGCAATGTCCTTCTCGTGGCCGGCAACATCGCCAGCTATGAAGGTGCGCGATTCATGCGCGACATCGGTGTAGATGCGATAAAGGTAGGCATCGGCCCTGGTAAAGGTTGTCGTACTCGACTCGAAACCGCTGCGGGTGTCCCGCAACTACAGGCCATTAACGAAGCATGGCAGGCCGTGGGCGATGAAATCCCGATCATTGCCGACGGTGGCGTGCGTACCGATAAAGACATCTTCCTGGCACTGATCGCTGGCGCATCCTCGGTAATGCTGGGTAGCGCCCTGTCTGGCACAGATGAAGCACCCGGTCATGTGATTGTTGACCCAGTGACGCACATGAAAAAGAAAATTTATCGGGGCATGACCTCACCCCAGGCCGTATTCGGTGCCATGGATGACGATCACGACGGTGAATCACCCGACATCATGGAGACACCGGCTGAAGGCCAGGAAATGCAGGTGCCGTATAAAGGCAGCGTGGTAGACATTCTGCACCGTATCCGCGGGCACCTGCGATCATCCGTTAGCTATGCTGGCGAGAACGAACTGGCCGCAGCCAGGAAAAAAGTGCTTGAAGACCCCGCCCGATATTTGATCGCTTTGTCTGAGGCATCACGAATTGAGTCTTATGAGAGGTGAGAGAAATCGATAAAGATATGAAGCGACATTTAATCTGTATTTCGCACTTCATTACGCGTGATGAAACTACACAAATATTCTGAAGAACAGCTACGACAGGCTGTTGAATCATCTACTTCTGCCAGACAAGTTTTACTAAAACTGGGTGTAGCAGCATACGGTGGAAACTATGATGTATTAAGAAAGGCATTGAAGTATTTCGATCTTGATACGTCTCACTTCACGGGCCAAGCCTGGAACAAAGGAAAGGTGTTACCTCCCAAAAAGAGATATCTGCCAATATCTCAATAATGAATTACCAATTCAGTCATATAAACTCAGAAACAGACTTCTTAAGGAGGGTGTTCTTGAACAGAAATGTTCTAACTGTGATCGAACTTCATGGCTTAACCAGCCTATTCCATTGGAGTTAGACCATATTGACGGAAATAACAAAGACAATAATTTAAGTAACCTACGTCTTCTTTGTCCCAACTGCCACGCACTGACGCCTACTTATCGAAGTAAGAACCGCACCAAAACTTAAATTGATTTAACCAGGGGTCTGAGAATACAGGGTATGACGTGCTGCTACATTACCTCAGGTTGGTTCTGGCAAAACCAGAGTTCACTTGAGTAGAGGGTAATTCTTAGTGGTGCCCGAGGCCGGGGTCGAACCGGCACGA